>NZ_JBASXK010000001.1:0-42770 GCF_049276915.1 Aestuariivita sp.
CATCAACACAGCCTTCCGCCCGAGACGACGAAACTGCGAGGCCATTCCGGTGTCGATGGCCGTAGTCTACGAGCGCGTCGAAGTTGTTCGCAAGGTAGGAATACAGGTCCTGGCACCGCGCTCTGACGCGCTTGGCCGCTTCTCGTAATTCTCGGGTTTCGGCGTGCAGACGATCGCAATCGATCTGAAGAACTTTGAGGATTGTCGCGGCGGTCATCACTTTGCCGTGCCAAAGGTACCAACGCAGTGTATCGGCAGGTCGTTCGAAGAGTAGCGGCAACCCTGAAAATCCCTTCAATTGAAGAAGTCCCCGCACCGCATTTTCAATGTGCTTGACCCGCATCGAGATATGCCACCAGTCCAATATGTGGGTGACGCGACCTCGAACGGCACGCCTTACCAAATTTGGCAGTGCAGGTTCGCCATCTGAGATCACGGTCACTTTGCTCTGACCGTCCCAGCCCTGCGCAATCAGGTCATGTCGGAGTTGCTTTGCAGGAGAACTGGCGGCTTGCTGCACGAGGCCAAACCGCCGGCTCATATTGAGGCTTTCAACCTTACCGACCACGACTTCCAGGTGGCGTTTCTGGTATTCAGGCCGACATCGTATGTGCGCACCATCCAGGAAAACGGTTAGTGGTGAGCGCGGCGCGATTGTATCCGTGTCTCCTGGGCTTGCGTCGTCGTGGCCTAGCTCGTCGGCGATGCGACCCAAGCGATTTCGAACGGTCGTGTTCGACTGAGCCGAACAGGGCAGGAACATTTCGATCAATCGAGCGGCTTCCCGAAAGGAGTGCCTGGCCCCCAATT
The DNA here is from genome assembly GCF_049276915.1 of Aestuariivita sp. NCBI lineage: Bacteria > Pseudomonadati > Pseudomonadota > Alphaproteobacteria > Rhodobacterales > Paracoccaceae > Aestuariivita > Aestuariivita sp. The sequence continues at coordinate 811 of NZ_JBASXK010000001.1, forward strand.
CAGCCTGCAGGCGCCGAAGTTCTGGAGTCGTTCGGTCAGAGAACAGCCCGGCACGTGGTGATTGCGGCCCAGATTTCGCGACCCCCGCCGGTTGGCACAAGCAGCGCCGAAGCCTTGGCCACTTCACCCGAATTCGCCCGAAAAGAGTGTCGAGAATACGGCCTCGATCATCATGAATCGCGCGGTGTTTGGCACAGCCATCGCATTTCCGGTGAGCCTCTATTGCTTCACCGACCTGATCTTGCACAATCGCTTCCTGCAAGCGCCTCAACAAGGTCTTTGCTTCGTCGAGGAGAAGGCCCAAATTCTCGGAACCAAACTCGTCCGGAGCACGGCGAAGTCGACCGATATTGCGCCTCTTGGTTTCTCCATCGTCAAACGTCGTCTCGACAAAAATGCTCACATCCATGGTGGGTCCCGCCTTGTTCAGAAATCTTACCCTACCACGACGACCACCAAGTTTTGCCCACTCCCGCCCAACGCGCCGTGTGCCGAATTTAAGGGCAACGCGACAGGCACTCGCCACAAGGGCCGCAGTTCTCGAAGGTCGGCTGACCGTCGCAAACAAGAAACGCGTCGCATGACCCCCATGTTTTGTCCACTCCCGATTTAAGGACAACGCAACAGTCCCTTCAATGATAGAGCGCCTCTCATGGTTGGTCCCGAATTGCGGATAGAAGCATTGCGTCTGCTACCTGCCTACCCGTCATCAGGGCACCGTGAACTGTTGCCGGGTAATTGGTCGAGGTGGCCTCGCCCGCAAACCAGAGTCGGCCATCCCAATCCGGACCAAACAGCGCTTTGTGGTCCTTGCGGCTGCTGCCCACCGCCTTGAACGAATACGAACCAAGGGCGAAGGGATCCCGCCTCCAGCGGGTGATCTGATAGCCCACCGGATCAGGAACCGAGCCGCCGTACATCGCACGCAAAGCTTCCAGCGCCGAGGCTGCGGTTGTGGCATCGTCCCATGCCTCGACGGTTTCGGCCATGCGGGCGGCGTTGAAGGCGGCAAGCAACGGTTGGCCTGTGGCACGCAGGTAGCTCGTCCAGTCCCCCCAAAGGGTTTCGACCGGGTTCACGTAGTCGATCCAGTCCACGTCCTGCGGCCAGAAGACCCGGTCAAAGCGCAGCACGCATTTGTTCAGCAATCCCATGCCCAGCGCGTCGATGGCGCGCTGACGCCGCTTGCCCAAAGCCTCGTCAAACCGGACCTGTCCCGATTGCAGAACGCCCAGCGGCAGCGTGACGATGGCGGCATCGGCGGTGTGGGTGCCCCTGGCCGTGGTGACCGAAACGCCCGCACCTGCGGGGGCGATGGCGGTGACGGGTTCGCCCAGATGCAGGTCCAGCCCCTTGGCCAGATCGGACAGGATCGCGCCAAAGCCGGGGGTCACTACGGCCTCCTTGCCCGGGAAATCCTTGTCTTGATCGAAATTCCACGCCGACAGCAGGCTCCAGTCGCCGGAGTACTCGTGCTCGATCCGGGTGTTGATCGCCAGACGCAGGGCGGCGCGGTCCCGGGGGGGGATGGCCTGCCAAGCGGGGCTGGCCTCGACGGCGGCTTGCACCGACAGGTCCGCATCGGCGTCGTAGAACCGCTTGCGCGCGGCGTCCACCAGCGTCAGCGCCCGCTTGACGGCCTTGCCGAAATCGAAGGGATGACCGTCCTGATCAAAGCTGATGGCCCGCTTGTACGAGGTGGGGGTGATCGTCAGGCCCTGCGCCTTTGCCAGCGCGGTCACCGGATTGCCCTTGGTGCCGTGGATCCAGCTTGCGCCCATGTCCATCGGCAGGTCGGGCCAGAGATGGCTGGTGTGGGTGCGCCCGCCGATCCGGTCGCGAGCCTCGATCACGGTGACGCGCAGGCCCGCATCGTGCAACACGCGGGCAGCCCCGAGGCCCGCCATCCCTGAGCCGATGACGATGACATGCGAGCGGGGGCTACTGGCGGACATTTTCACTCTTCGGGTCATAGAGGGGGGCCAGCGACGGGGTGGCCGGGATACGCGCGTCGCACACCTCGATCTCCCAGCGGTGCGCGCGCAGCATCTCGGCGGTGACGCCGCCCGGATGCTCGACCACGCCAAGCCCGACAGAAGCACCCAGCGTGGGCCCGAAGGCCCCCGCCCGGATGTACCCCACATCGCGCCCGTCGCACAGGATGGGCTCGTTGCCGAAGAGGAGTGGGCCGGGGTCCGCCAGCAGGAATTGCACGATGCGACGGGTCAACGGCCCCGCAGCCTTTTGCGCCAGAAGCGCGTCGCGGCCAATGAAATCGGCTTTGCTGAAGTTCACCGCGAAACCCAGACCCGCTTGCAACGGCGTGTCTGTGTTGTCGATATCCACAGCAAAATCGCGGTAGCCCTTTTCCAGCCGCAGAGACTCCAGCGCCATCATCCCGCAATGCACCGGTTCCACCCCCGCCGCGCGCATGCCGTCCAGCAGGGCATCGTGGGCCGCGTGGGAATACTCCGTCGGGATATACAGCTCATACCCCAGTTCGCCCATATAGGTGACGCGGATCGCCCGCACGGGCACCGGGCCGATATCCAGCATGCAACTGGCGCGGAACGGTACCTTGGCGGTGGACAGGTCCGCCCCCGTCATGGCTGCCAGAATGTCGCGCGACCGGGGGCCTTGCAGCGACAGGATCGTGTAGGCCGAGGTCAGGTCGGCGACGGTACAGTCCTCGTCTGCCCGGGTCTGGCGGCGAAGCCATGCGATGGTCGTCGATTGCAGGATATCGCCCGTTACCAGAAGGAACTCCGCCTCGCCAGTGCGGGTGATCGTCAGGTCGCTGATGATCCCGCCCTGATGGTTCAGCCATTGGGTATAGACGTTCAGCCCCACGGCCACATCGATATTGGCCGCACTCACCCGGTTCAGCACGGTCAGGGCGTCCCGGCCCTGCACCAGAAACTTGCCCATGAAGCTCTTGTCGAAAATCCCGGCTGCGGTGCGTGTAGCATGGTGTTCGCGTGCCGAAAGTTCGTGCCACGGCTGGCGGGCATGAGAGGCATCATCGACCGCTGGCGGCGGCGCGTCGGGGGAAAACCAGTAGGGCATCTCCCAGCCCGACAGTTCGTTGAAATAGGCCCCCATGGCGGCGTATCGATCGTGCAGGGCCAGCCGCCGCATGCCGCGCGCCGTCTTGTGGTGCCAATGCGGCAGCGGGGCGTAGGTAAAGGTATAGCCCAGCGATTTCGGGATACGCGCGCCCAGAAACGCCCGCGTCGCCTGATGGGGCCGCGTGCGGGCGATATCAAGGCCCGTGATATCCTGCGACGCGGCACCCGTAGTCAGCAGTTCGGCGGCCAGCAGGCCGACGCCGCCAGCCGACAAAATACCCAGCGAATTGAGGCCGGTCGCCAGAAACACGCCGTCCACCTCGGGCGCCGCGCCCAGCAGGTAGGACCCGTCGGGGGTAAAGCTTTCCGGGCCGCAGAAGAAGGTCTTGATCCCGGCGGTTTTCATTACCGGGTAACGTTCGAACGCAGCCTCCAGGAAGGGTGTCATCCGGTCCCAGTCAGGCGGCAGGGTGGAAAAGCTCGCGTCCTGGGGGATGGCGTTCAGGTTCCAGGTGGCCCCTTCGGGTTCGAACAGGCCAAAGAGCAGGCCGCCGCCTTCCTCGCGGACATAGGTAAAGGTTGAGGGATCCTCGACAACGGGCATATCGGGATGCGCGCCCGCCAGCGGTTCGGTCAGAAGGTAATAGTGTTCGGCGGCCTGAAGCGGTACCCGGATGCCAAGTTGGGCCCCAAGCTGGCGCGACCACATGCCGGTGGCGATCACCACCTGTCCGACCATGATAGTGCCCTGCGGGGTAACGACGCCGGTGACGCGGCTGCCCTTACGGACGAAATCGGTCACGGGCGCGCCCTCGACGATCCAGGCGCCCCGCGCCCGCGCGCCTGCGGCCAGCGCCATGGTGGCATCCACCGGGTTGGCGCGGCCATCGGTGGGCGTCCAGAAGCCCGACAGGATGCCCGCCGTTTCAATCAGGGGAAACTTGTCCCTGATCTCGGCGGGTGACAGTTCGAACCGTTCGACCCCTTGGGTGCGGACGAAATTGGCGTCACGGCGCAGTACTTCGCGGCGATCGGGATCACAGGCCAGATGGATGTGCCCGCATTGGCGAAAGCCCGTGGACAGGCCAGTTTCGGCGGGAAGATCAAGGTAAAGCTGGCGGGTGTATTGCTCGATCCAGATCAGCGTTTCGGTGGACATGCCCCCCGAGGCGATCAGCCCCGCTGCATGCCATGTGGTTCCCGAAGTAAGCTTGTCGCGCTCCAGCAAAACCACGTCACGGACGCCCAGCTTGCCCAAGTGATAGGCGATGGAACAGCCGATGACGCCACCGCCGACGATGACAATGCGGGCATGAGAGGGAAGCGTCACGGGGGCGGTTCTCCTGTTTCAGGCTGCGGGATGCGGGACGACATGCACATGCCAGGCCACTGTGCCGGGTGCGATCCTGCGCTCGCAAACGGTGCCTGCGGGTAGGAAGAAATGCGTATCGGGGCCGAAATCCTCGGCGGTGCCGCTGTCCGTGATCAGGCTGATCCGGCCACTAAACACCCGGTACAGCTCGTGCGCCCCGGCGGGCTGCGGTGGCAGATTGGCCGCGTCGTGGCGGCAGGCGGTGACCGTCATGGATCCGGCATCATTGAAGAAGATCACTTCGCGGCCCTCGGGCTGGTGGCCCGGATCCATGACTCGGACCCCGCCTTCGGCAGAGGCCAGCGCAGGTGGCTCGCTCTCGGGGGCCAGCAGGGTCAGGTATACCTTGCGCAGGTAGCCCTCCTGTCTCCAGCTGACCGGGATGCCGCTGCGAAAGGTGGCGCCCTGACCCGCCCTGCCTGTCACGGCCCCGCCCTGGCCGTCGGTGATGGCAAAGGTGCCGTCCAGAACGGTGATGTATTCGTCCCCCGGATAGGGGCCGAAGGCTTCCTGCATCGTCGTGGTGTCCCAGATGCCCACGGCAAGGCCGATCGCCGCGTCCTCGAAGATCAGGTGATAGTGCTGCCTGGGCAGGGCAGACTGGAAATCCTCGGGCGCCAGATCGAGCGGGATCAGCGCTGCGTCAGGGTCAATCCGGCAGGCGGCAAGCGGGCCGGGTGTGGAGGTCTGGGTCATGGGCGCTCCGGGTACGAGTGCGGACCGGTGTGGCCCGTTGGCGGGCGGGTCGCCTATTCGATGGTCCAGCTATATTCGCCATCGGTGTACACGTCGCCGTCGCGGGCCCAGGGGGCGCAGCTTTCCTCGGGGCTTTCGGTGTATGTCACGCACATCCGGTTGCCGATGAAGGTATAAGTGCCAGTATCCTGGCCATATTCCACATCGTCATAGGTCGTCGTTCCATCGGCGCCGTAGCATTGCCGCCCTTCAGATGGGCCGGTGTAGACGATGCAGCTACCGACATGGGTGTCCTGAAACATCTGTTCAGTCACGAACATGCGTTCGGCCTGTGCGGGGACAGCGACCAGCAGGGCGCTCGCAGCGAGGGCAGTCAGGGTCAGTGCGGTGCGTGTCATGTCATCCTCCGGGGGTTATTGGGGTGATATTCCGGCTGGTGGGCCCTCGCGGCCCCTCAGCCGTCGAGGTCGATCCAGATCGTCTTGAGTTCGGTGTACTGGTCATGCGCGTGGATGCCGTTGTCGCGCCCGCCAAAGCCCGAAGCCTTGAAGCCGCCGAAGGGGGTCGAGATCTCGCCTTCGGAATAGGCGTTCACGCCCACGGTCCCGGCCCGCAGCTTGCGGGCATAGCGATGCGCCTTGCCGATGTCGCGGGTATAGAGCGTGGCGGCCAGGCCGTAGTCGGACTGGTTGGCTAGGGCCACCGCCTCTTCATCGCTGTCGGCCTTGGTGACGCTCACCACGGGGCCGAAGATTTCCTGTTGAAAGATATCCATCTCCGCCGAGACATCGGCAAAGATCGTGGGCTGGAACAGCAGCCCGCCCGCCCCCTGCCCGCCAGTGACGACGCGGGCGCCCTGTGCCTTACCACGGTCCACCAGACCGGTGACCTTCTTGAAATGCGTGTCGCTGACCAGCGGGCCAAGGCGGGTGCCTTCGTCCAACTGATCGCCCAGGGCCCAGTCCGCCGTTTGCGCCGCCAGGGCGGCGACCAGATCGTCATGGCGGTCCTTGTGGACGATGATCCGGCTGTTGGCGGTGCAGTTTTCGCCCATGTTCCAGAAGATGGCATTGGCCTGAATGGCCGCAATCCGCTCGATCTGATCGGCATCCGACAGCACCACAGCCGCACTCTTGCCGCCCATTTCAAGGCACACTTCCTTGAGGTTGGTCTGGGCGGCGGCCTCAAGGATGCGGCGGCCCACGGCGGTCGATCCGGTGAAGGTAATCGCATCCACATCCATATGCCGCGCCAGCGCTTCGCCGGTCACGCCGCCAAGCCCCGTCACCACGCTGAACACGCCGGGCGGCACCCCGGCTTCCAGCGCCAGTTCGGCCACCCGGAGGGTGGAAAGGCTGGTGTTTTCCGCAGGCTTGACGACCAGCGAATTGCCGGTGGCCAACGCCGGACCGAGCTTCCATGCCAGCATCATCAGCGGAAAATTCCACGGCAGCACAGCGGCGACGACGCCCACGGGTTCGCGCACGATCAGGCCCACCGCATTGGGCGCGCTGGGGGCGATCTGGTCGTAGAGCTTGTCCTGCGCTTCGGCGTGCCAGCGGATCGCCTTGGCGGTTTCGGGCACGTCGATCCCCAGACAATCGGCCACCGGCTTGCCTGCATCGAGCGCCTCCAGCACCGCCAGTTCCTCGGCGTGGTGCAGGATCAGGTCGGCAAGGCGGCACAGGATGCCCTTGCGTTCGGCCGGGTGCAGACCGGACCAGACGCCCGCCTCGAACGACCGCCGGGCGGCGGCCACGGCGCGGTCTACCTCGGGCAGGCCACAGGCGGGCAGGCGGGCGATTTCGGCCCCGGTGAACGGATCGAGCGAGGCGAAAGTATCCGCCCCCGGCTCCAGCCAGTCGCCATCGATCAGCGCGCCCCGGGGCAGGGCCAAGGCGGCGGCGATATCGCGGTAGGTCTTCATCTGGGTACCCTTTCGTTGTCAGAGGCGGCCATTATTAAAGACGGCGCAGCGCGTCGCCCAAAGTCACCACGCCATCCTGTTCGATGGAACAGAACAGGCCCCGCAGGCGCAGATGCGCCCGGTCCGGCGGGCTGGTCCAGTCATAGGCGGCGCGGCCGCAGCGGACCTTCCACTTGGCGCAGCCCTCGTTCGGGACATCGCTGACGCGCAACACCGCCGTGCCCGCCTGCAGCAGCGTGCCGGTGGGCAGGTTTTCTTCGGTCAGGTTCATATCCACCACGATGTTATCGCCCGGATGGGCGATGTAATCGCGCTCGCGCCAGACCAGATCGAGCACGCGGGCGGACATGACCGAGACCTGGATACGCGGATCCGGGCCGCCGTCCGGCAGTTCGAGCCAGGGGCGCGACATTTCGAAATCGCCCGTCACGCCGCCGTCGCGCGACAGGGTCAACCGGTCCGGAAAGTCCCGCTTGTTGGGTTTGGGGCGGGCGCAGAGCATGCGAATGCCCCCCGCCGCGCGCGGGGCGGCCAGCACATCCGCAAGGGCCGCGTCCAGTTCTGCGGCGGTGACCGGATTGGCCGGGGTGCGGGCTGTCATGGCGACGTCTCCTGTGCGGCGGTGCCCGGCAGATTCAGGGCCTGCGGGTGGCGGTTCTGATGGCGGGCGGTGCAACTGCTGCAAGAGGCATAATCGGGCGTGGCCGCAGCCGTCCGGGACAAGGTGACGTCGTCCGCCAGCGCGGCGAGCGCAATGGCGAGGGCCAAGACGAAGGTCAGTCCTGCTCCGATCATGATATTGCGCTGCACCACGACACTCATTCCGCCGCCCGCACCATGCCCACGGGTTCGTCCATCGTGCCGACATCCACCTTGTCATGGCGCAGCGGCAGGTCGATATCGACAGCGCGGTCCAGATCCTGCGCATAGCGGTGCCCGGCGTAAGTGGCTGCCGCGATGATCGCCGGGGCCTCGCAATCGCCGATCCGGGTCAGGGTGAAGGGCAGGTCCGCATGCGTCCCGTCAGGGGCGTAGCGCAGGGCGGTATAGAGATCGTCCACCGGCGCGCGCTGGCCCACCACGACCAGACATTCGGCGGCAAGCGTCGTTTCAGCTCCGCTATGGGCGCAAGAGAGCGTCACCTTGGCCCCGTCGAACCACGTCAGTTCCTGCGCCGTGACCAGCCGCACGCCCTGCGCGATCAGATGGCCCGGAATGCGCCAGCCTTCGCCGGTGTTTTCGGCCCAGGGCGACACGCGGTCATGGGGGGTCACCAGCGTCACCTCGATCCCCGCCTCGCGCAGCCTGTCTGCCATCACGCTGCCCATGTAGTAGCCATCGGCGTCATAGATCACCGCAGGCCCTGTGGGCAGCGTGCCGTCCATGATGTCATCGGGCGTCAGAACCGGGGTGGCGTCCTCGGCAATGGGTTCGAACCGTTTGCCGGTGAACAGATCCCGCCGCCAGCGCGCACCGGTGGCGATGCAGACATGATCGGCGCCGAATTCAAGGATATCTTCGGGCGCAAGACGGCTTTCGCGAAACACCTCAACATTGGGCATCTTGGCGATCTGGCCTTCGCGGTAGTCGCGCACGCGGATGTATTCGCGCATGCCCGGCAGGGCGGCTTCGCGGGTCACGCGACCGCCCAGGTCGCGGGTGGCCTCCGCCAGCGCCACGCGGTAACCGCGCAGGCCCAGCGTGCGCGCGGCCTCCAGCCCGGCAGGCCCGGCACCGACGATCAGCACCTGTGTATCACTGCCCCGCGGCGTCGCCCGCTCAGGATGCCAGCCTTGCCGCCATTCTTCGCCCAGGGTAGGGTTTTGGGTGCAGCGGATCGGCACCGAGAGGCTGTCGCCGGAATAGCAGATGTTGCAGCCGATGCATTCGCGGATGTCCTCGGGGCGGCCTTCCTCGATCTTTTTGGGCAGGAACGGATCGGCGATGGAGGGGCGCGCGGCCCCGATCAGATCGGTCAGCCCCGATTTCACCCAGCGCACCATCGTATCGGGCGAGGTAAAGCGACCGACGGTCACTATGGGCTTGGTCGTGACCGACCGGACCCAGGCCATGTAGGGTTCGAGCGCGCCTTCCTTGATAAATCGCGATGGCCCCATTTCAAGCGAATAGTCCGCGATGTTAATGTCCCACAGGTCCGGCATCTCGGCCATCATGGCGAACATCTCCTGCCGTTCGCCAAAGATCGGCTTGCCGTCCTCGTCAGCCTCGGCATCGGCGGCAAAACGGACGACAACGCCGCACCGATCGCCCACGGCCTCCTTGGTCTCTTCGATCAACTCGCGCACAAGGCGGGTGCGGTTTTCAAGGCTGCCGCCGTATTCGTCGCTGCGGGTGTTGGTCTCGGGGTTGAGGAAATTGGCCAGAAGATAGCCGTGCGTGGCATAGACATAGACCAGATCGAATTCGGCGGCCCTGGCGCGCAACGCGGCGTTGCGGTGCCAGCGGCGCAGATTGCGGATATCCTCCTTGTCCATCGCGCGGGATTGGAACGGGTGGCCGACGCCATTGGGCCGGCTGGCCACATCCATCGATACCAGCCGGGTGGCGATATTGGCGGTGCGCGACCCGCCGAACCACAGTTCCGCCCCGGCAAGCGCGCCGTGGGCGTGGACCTTGTCGGTCATCAGCCGGTGGTTGCGGATATCGGTATCTTCCCAAAGGGTGGCAGAGATATGCAACTGATCGTCCGAAGCGGGATGGATCGAACAGTATTCGGTATTGACCACCCCCCAGCCGCCTTCGGCCTTGACCCCCCGCATTTCGGCCAGCGTGCGCGGCCGGACCCAGCCCATGCCGGTGCAATGGGGCACCTGATAGAACCGGTTGCGGGTTGTCACCGGCCCGATGCGGACAGGTTCGAACAGGATATCATAGCGAGGTTCGCGAGCCATGGCTCAGGTCCCTTTCTGCGGTGTGTCTTGGGGTGTCGTTCGGTCGTTGGGCCGATCCCCGGCGTCAGGGTCGAAAAAAAGGGCCGCCAGATGATCGCGCGCCGTGGCGCGGCATTGCAGCCGCCGGAAATCGCTGGGGTAAAGCAGGTGGTTGAGCCAGAGCCCGTCATAGAGCGCCTCCAGCCCCAGTGCGATCTGGCGCGGGTCCCTGCCGGTTCGGCCAGCGCCCGCGCTTGCACCTTGCGCATTCAGCGCCTCGATGATGGCGACGGTGGCTTGCAGCCGCTCTTCATCCCGGTCCTCGACCACCCGGCGGTAGATTTCCCGCGCGCCGGCATCGCCCCAGAAGGCGAACCACACCGCAAGCGACCGGCGGTCACAGCAGCGGGCATCGAACCGCGCGTCGGCCAGCGCGACCAGCCGCTCTGTCGGTGTCAGGGCGGTATTGGAATTTTGCTGTTGCCACAGCGCGCGCTCGGCATCGGCAAGCTGTTGCAGCACCGCTTCGAACAGCGCCTCCTTGCTGTCGAAGTAGAAATTCGCCAGCCCGACCGAGGTTCCCGCGATCTCTGTCACGCGGCCCAGGGTCGTGCCCGAGAGGCCGTACAGAGCGATGGAGGAGATCGTGGCGTCAATCAGGGATTGCCGCCGCTCGGCCTTGGCCGTGGCACGGGAGGTTCGGGGTGCGGCGGTGTCGTTTCGGGTCATGGGTATTCCAGTTGCGTCCATCGGTTCAGTCCGGTGTGAGGAGGGTGAGCGCGTCATCCCCCCAGGTCAACCAGACCGGGCGGCCTTCGCTCTGGTCCCAGGCATCAACGCCGCGCCGGGCGAATGTGGCAACCGCGACAGGCTCCGTGCGTCCGGTCAGGCCGACATGCAGGATCTGCCGCCCGCCCAGATACTGGCGCGCCCGCACCGTGCCTTCCACCGAGGGCTGACCTGCCGGAGGCGGGACGGACGAGACCACGATAGCCTCGGGCCGGATCGCCACCAGCACCTTTTGCCCGTCGGACCGCCCCATGGCCTGACCGTTCAGTGGCTGGGCCCCGAGCCCGTCGACATCGGCGATCAGGTCATCGCCGTGGTTGCGCATGCGGGCGTCAAAGAAATTCATCGTGCCCACGAAAGACGCGACCTGGCGGCTGTGCGGGCGGTCATACAGCCCCGACGGGGTGTCGACTTGGATCACCGCGCCGTTGGCCATCACGGCCACCCTGTCGGACAGGGTCAGGGCTTCTTCCTGATCGTGGGTCACGAGGATGAAGGTGATGCCAAGCCGTTGCTGCAACCCGCGAAGTTCCAGCTGCATCTGTTCGCGCAACTGCTTGTCGAGAGCGCCGAGCGGTTCGTCGAGCAAGAGAACCTTGGGCTGCATGATCAGCGCCCGGGCCAACGCCACGCGCTGCATCTGTCCGCCGGACAACTGGCTGGCCCGGCGCGCGCCGTAGCCGGGCAGGGCGATCATCTCGAGCATCGCCTCGACCCGCCGAGTCAATTCGGCCCGGGGGAGTTTCTGGCGCGCAAGGCCGTAGGCGATGTTGTCGTGAACGTTCAGATGCGGAAAGATCGCGTAGTTCTGGAACACCATGTTGATCGGGCGCAGATGCGGCGGCGCATCCTGCATTTCCTGACCGTCGATCAGGATCGTGCCGTCGCTCACCGCTTCGAACCCGGCGATCATCCGCAACAGCGTGGTCTTGCCCGATCCGGAGGCGCCCAGCAGGGAAAAGAATTCGCCCGCGCCGATTTCGAGCGACACGTCCTGTACGGCGCGAACCGTGCCGAAGGACTTGGATACCTTGCGGATCGAGATCATCGGCCCGTTTCCCCCGTTTCCACTGTGACCGGCTGCCCGATCCGGCTCAGCCGGAGGGCTGCGAACACCAGAACGAAGCTGAACAGCAAGATCAGCGTCGCCAGCGCCAGAAGCGACGGGAAATCCTGCGGAAACCGCAGCTGTCCCCAGATATACATGGGCAGTGTGGACTGCGCCCCGCTGAGGAAAAACGCCATGAAGAACTCGTCGAACGAAATGGTGAAGGTCATCAGAAGACAGGCCAGGATGCCCGGAAAGTTGCAGGGCAGTGTCACCCGCAGGAAGGTGCGCAAGGGCGGTTCACCCAGATCGGCAGAGGCCTCTTCCAGCGACCGGTTGAAGCCGATGAAGCGCGGCAACAGGACCGAGATCGCGTAGGGCAGGCAGATCACCATATGTCCGATGGCCACGGTGACAAGCGACAGCGTCACCCCCATCCGGTTGAGCAGGGTCAGAAGCGCCACGCCCATGATCAGGCCGGGAAGCACCAGCGGCAGCATGATGAAACTGACCGCCGGTGCCTTGCCCGGCATCCGGTATCGGGCGATGGCCAGTGCCGCCGGGATGGCGATGATCGTGGACAGAACGCTGACGACCGCCGCCACCTTGATGCTGTTCCAGAATGCGCGCATCAGGGGTTCGCGCTGAAACAGATCCCAGTACCAGTAGAACGTGAACTCTTCGAGCGGGAACCGGACATAGACGCCCGAATTGAACGAAAAGATCGGGATGAACAGGATCGGCAGGTAAAGCAGCACAGCAAACACAGCCGCATAGACGGCCAGGGGCCGGTTGGGACGATAAAAGCCTGTGTATCGCGCCATCGCCTACCTCTGGACCAGTTTGTTGAGAAGCACGAACACACCCCCCGCAAAGGCGATGGTGATCATCATCACCACCGCCAGCGCGGCCCCGGCGGGCCAGTTGTTCATCGGGCCGAACATGGATTGCACCAGGTTTCCGACCATCATGCTGTCGGGCCCGCCAACGAGGATCGGCGTGATGTATTCGCCCATCGTGGGCACGAACATCAATATGAAGGCCGCCACCACGCCGGGAAGCGACAACGGAAAGGTGATGCGCCAGAAGCGGCGCGCCGGGCCATCGCCCAGATCGGCGGCAGCCTCCAGGTAGGTGCGGTTGATCTTTTCCAGGCTCACATAGATCGGCAGGATCGCGAAGGCGGCCCAGGAATGCGCAAGCACGATGGTCACCGCTGTCTGGCTGTAAAGCAGTGCCGCGATGGGTTCGGAGATCACCCCCAGCGACATCAGCCCTGAATTGATCACGCCTTCGTAGCCCAGCACCACGCGCCAGGCAAAGACGCGCAAAAGATAGCTCGTCCAGAACGGCAGGGTCAGCACGATCAGCCAGAGCGCCTTGTTGCGGTTGGTGTGGAAGGCCACGAAATAGGCCATCGGATAGACCAGGATCACGGTGAAGAACGTACAGGTCAGCGAAATCGTCAGCGTCCGCAAGATCAGGACGCGGAACATCGGGTTTTCCACCATGGCGGCGTAATTGCCCAGGCCGGGCGTCTGGTCCACGTCGTAGCCGGACAGGGACCACGTGCTCATGGTCAGCGTCACGCCCAGCGGAAACAGGATCGCCGCCGCCATCAGGATCATCGCGGGTGCCAGCAACATGTGCCCGCGCCAGCCTTCGTGACGGTGCAAAAACCGCGCGAGCGCACCGGGCCGGGCCAGCGGGCGCGCACTGGTATCCGTGGCGGTCATGCCTGCCCCCGCGCGCTTGCTGCCCCGGCGGCCATGGCCTAAAAGCCCAGCTTGATCTGTTCCCAGGTCGAGGTCATGCGCTGATCCCATTCCGCTGTCTGGGGAATGCCGAAATGCCCGGCCTGCAGCAGCTCCTGCGGGTTGCGGGTCAGGCCCAGGGCGGCCAGTTCCTCGTCCGAGAACTGATCGAGCGCCTTGCGGTTCGGCCCGCCATAGCCGGATCCGCGCATCAGCGCCACGGTGGCCGCTTCGCTCAGCATCGAATTGATCACGTCATAGGCGCTGTCGATTTTCGGCGCTTGCGCATGCAGCATCAGGCCGCAGACCCAGGTCAGCGCACCTTCCTTGGGTTGCGCGAAACGTACCGGCACCCCGGCAGCGGACAGGTTCACCGCCGTCGAGTTCCAGGCCAGCGTCGCGATCAGTTCGCCCGCTGCCAATGCGGTATCGAGCGAGGTCGTGTCATCGGTATAGGTGCGGATCAGCGGGCGTTGGGCGCGGAGCACCGCCGAGATTTTCTCGAATGCCTCGTCGGTGTGGATCTCTTCGAAGGGCACGCCGGCTTTGATCGCGGCGCACCACCAGACATCGCCGCCGCCGCCCAGCATGCCCAGCCGGCCGGCATAGCGTTCGTCCCAAAGCATGTCCCAGCTTTCCTCGCCCTCCAGGTCGAACAGGTCCGTGCGGTAGGCAATGGAAGTTTGCCCCCATTCCCACGGCACCATCCACAGCCCGCCATCGGCCTTGTTGTACTCCACATCGCCCAGTTCGGTGATCTGGTCGGACCAGTTCGACAGCCGTGACGTATCGATCGGCTGGAACAGGCCGGAGCTGGACCAGCGCGGCACGTCCGACAGGCAGGGCAGCACCAGATCGGCCACGAATCCCGACCGCAGCTTGTTGAACGCTTCCTCTGTCGAGCCATAGGTGGCGAAGTTGGGCAATTCGCCGTGCATGGCGACATATTCATCGAAGTAATCCGGGATATCGAACCCGCCCCAGGTGAACCACGTCGCGTGGTCTTCTGGCGCGGCCATCGCCTTGCGCGGCAGGACCGGCATCATGACGGTGCTTACCCCGGCGGCGAAGAGAGAACTGTTGAATGCCCGGCGGCTCATCTTGCCTTCGCGCACGGCCCCGAGTTGGTCAAGTACGTCCATTTTGGTCTCCCTATAAGCGGTTGCATCGAATTGCACTGTCCTGCGGTACAAGCCAGACCCTTCAACGAGCGGCACACCAACTTTCGGATTCGGACGTTTCTGACCCTTCGAAAACATCCAGCTCAAAGAATTCGTTGAATGATTATTCAATAAAGCAGTCTGACAGTCATTGTGTCAATCCATTATCTCATGACCATTCAAAACCTGGCCTTGAGTTGCCCCCGGCACAACGCGACGAGGTGCGTCGCATGCGGGAGGCCACCGGAAACACTGACTTATGCGGCCAGCGAAGCGAATTGGGCAAACGGGCAGAGTCCGGACGTCATCTGACCCTTGCGGATCATGTTCGCGACTTCGATCCCTTCGAGCGTTGCCGAAGCGGAGTCGAAGGACTTGAAGCCCAGCATTGGTCGAACGCGCTTCCTGATCGTACGGTGGTCCTGCTCGACCATGTTATTGAGGTACTTGATCCGAACCAACTCGATCGGGATCGGGCAGCCGAAGGACTTCAGCATTCGGTTGACCGCGTTCATCCCGGCAGTGTTGGCCCCGCTGCGGTCGATAACGATCTTGCGGGGCAGGCCGTTGACCTCGAGCGCCCGGACAAAGAACTTGGTCGCCGCCGGTTTGTTGCGCCGCTTCGCGAGCATGAAGTCTAGCGTCTTACCGAACTTGTCGACGGCCCGGTAGAGATAGACCCACTCACCCTTCACCCGGATGTATGTTTCGTACATGCGCCAGGAACGATCTGCGGGAGCCCTTCTACGACGCGCATTTGCGGCGATCAATGGGGAGTACTTGGTGACCCAACGATTGAGCGTCGCATGGTCTACCTTCACGGGGCTCTGCCTCAATCTGTGTGGCGGAATGGTAGCATTCTCGCCCGCAACAATTCTGGACCGGCTCGGCCGTACATGGCGCGCTTGAGGGTCTTCAGGCGATTGATCTGACCTTCTGCTTGGCCGTTGCTCCAGGGCATCTCGATGGCGTTTTTGACCGCATCGAAGTCCCGGTTCAAAGTGCGGGCAAAGCGCACGATGGGCGCCAGGTCGGTTTCGATCGCGTCGTCGATCCATGCTGGGAGCGGGTCTGCTTCGTGGCTACGCAGGATACCGTTGAACCGCATGGCGAGACAGCGCATCGTTGCGAAGGCGGGAGAGCCGGTCTTGAGAGCGTCGACTTTACGCGCCTGATCCGAGGTGAGCTTGCCGCGGGGTTTGATGCACAGCGCGGCCGCGATGACTGGGGAAATCGCGTGCCCCGTTTCCGGGTCCCGGACTGGCTCCAGAACCTGGTGCTCCACGGTGGGGCCCTTCGTTTGCTTTTCGGCTTTGCGCCAGCCCGCCAGCAGCCGCTGCAAATGCGTCTGACTCCCCTTGTAACCACGCTCTCGGATCAGATGGAACAGGGCGCTTCCAGTTCGAATGCCGTCCTTCCAACTTCGGCGCAGGAACTCTTCAAAGTACCACGGCGAAGTCCGCTTCAAAGCTGCCCGCCTGCGGTCCGGTGGTGTCTCGAACTGCAGCCATTTTGCGATGCTGCGACGCGGGAACCCTGTTCGCCGCCCGATCTCGCTGCAGGAAAGCCCCTGATTTCGGAGTGCGTGGATGATGGTGAAAATCTCTTCCCGAGACGTCCTGTGCGCAAGGCGGGACTTCAGAATGCTGCCGGCTGCGGTGATGTTGTCGGCGTCGGACAGCAGCGCCCTGCCGGTCGCACGGCCGTGAAGGTTCATTTGCTCCTCGATGGCCTGCCGCAGGTTTTGCACGATATGGAACCGGTCAGCGACCTGCTTCGCCTGCGGTGCCCCTTGCCGTGCAGCCTGGGCGTACAGACCGCACCGATCTCTGCTGATCACTGCCACCTCGGGGTGTCGCTTCAGCTAGTTGGTGCAGGTGACAACATCTCGATCCTCGAGAACATCGATGACCACGCGACGCTCCAGATACACAATGATCGTGCCGTAGGTTTGCGACTTCCGCCAGCTCCAGTCGTCGATCCCGATGACCGTCGGCGCCTCGGCCGTGCCTTGAGCACACTTCTTCAGCTGCCTGAGCACCGTGTCATCGCTGACCCCAAGGCCCAAACGATGCAACAACCGCTCGGCAGGCCGTCCGCCGGTCGCATGCCCAAGATGGCTGACAATCTCCCCGACACGTGCGGTGCGACGTGCAAACGGACGCGCAATCGAGGCGATCTGGTCTGAGAAAGTCCGGCGTGGGCAAGCGGGTGCCTCACATCGCCAACGGCAAACCGCGAGATCAACCGTAACCTCGTCTCCATGCGCGGGATAATCCTGCAGCCGCCGACGCCACCAACCGTGACGTCGGCGTGAATGCAATCCACAGTCTGGGCAGATCCCGTTTGGCGTCAGACTGCCCGATACAATCCACCCGCCGGAATCACTTCGCTCGACGCTTTGAACCGAAACCTCGCCTCCAGGCGACCAGTGCTTCTTCGAACTCACAACTATCACTCCTGAATTTTCCAGTTTCAGGATAGTTGCGCCACACAAAGTGAGGCAGAGCCGATTTAAGGGCAACGCGACACAAGTCATTTTAGCCTTGCTGCCGCAAGTGCCCCGAAAATCATGCGCCCGGAATGCAGGAACGCCGCCATTTCATGGGCCGTTCGTGTCCTTGCGTTCGGTACCAGCGCCGGGGCAGCCATTGCATTACGCGGCAGGGTCGCCTTCTTGCGCACCGATGCCGGGGCGCGAAGGCACATTCACAACCTGTCCCGCATCTTCCAGGTTGGATATCCTGACGGAGTGGCCTGCGACACGCCCGCTTACCACCGAGGAAAGAATGGGCGTGTCTTGGGGAACAGAATAGGACGCCCGAAAAATGGCGCGATCCAAATTCGGTAGCATCCTATGAATCCACCGTGAATTTGGAGCTGAACGGCAGGCTTGCGGCACCCAAGGCCTTCGGGGAAATGCCCAACTCACCCGGCCTTGCCTCTATCCCAAGATTTGATTTCTCGAGAGCGGCAGCGATCTCTTTGCAGATATCCGAAGGCGCATAGGATGAGACGATGACGGTTCCGATCGGTAAGAACTGGGATGCTGAGGCGAGGGCCTTATTGAGGACCTCCAGACATTCGGCCAGCCAATCCCTCTTCGCCGATCCGAAATCGGGCCATTCGGCCCCACGTTGCCAAAGAACTTCTGATGCGATCCCTTGCTCCCCCAACCGGCTTTGAAGGTCGAGAAGGCCGACAGGATGACTCTCCGGTTGCCGACTCTGGAAAATCTGATGGTTCAGGACCAAACGATGGTGCAACCGGGCGCCTATGTAGAAGAAGAGGTAATCGTCGAGCGATTTCGCCGCTCCGAACATGCTTTCGCCGGCGGCGGCAGCGGTAATGTCGTTTTGAACATATACTTCTACCCCCATTGCGTCTTCGATTTCCTTGTTGATTGCCTCAAATCGTTCCGCCATTCCCGACGGCCCAAGCGCGAGCTCTTCCTGGTCTTCCGGCATCGCGATGCCGATTCCGGCCATTCGGCCTTCATGTTTCTCGGGAAGCCTCAGCGCCGACCTGACTGACGCCGGGCAGACGTGCCTGCGCCGGATCAAGACCCAGGCCGCGCTGACAAACCGGCGTCGCGCCGCATGGGCGGTGGCCTACTCGAAGCGGATGGCAGAGCAGCTGAGCAGCTTCGCTAAGCTGCCCATGGAGGCCAGCAAGCAGGGCGTGCTTCGCCGGGCAGCGCACCGATTTGACGTCACCAGCAAGCGCGCCTCTGCGCAGGCGAAGATCGCAAAAGCAAAGCATGAACGGGCCCGCGAAAATGGATGATCAACTCAAGCAAATGCATGATCGCATCGATGTGTTGGCGGCGCTGGTCAGAGGCCTGAACGCTGGTGCACACGACGTGGATCACCGCCCCGCATTGGAAGAGCTGTCCGAAGAGGTCGCTGGGATCAAAGCGGTGCATGCCAAGCTGGCTCAGGGCGTGACCGAAAAGCAGCTCAACGCTGCGATCCGGAACGCGGTCAATCAATTACCCGACATCGTCGTGCCCCCGATCAAAACCAGGATCGATGCGGTCGAGAAGATCGCAACGAACGCTGCTGAAGATGCAGCCCGCGAGGCGACGAATGTCCTGAGCAATGTCCACGAAACGCTGCGCAAGAGCCTTAACGCGCACGAACTGAGGGGCGTGATCGGCGCGCAAACCATTCGCCGGATCATCGCAGAGGAGTTGGAATAATGAGCACCATCACCAAAGGCCAGGTCGATCTTCTGGCAAGCGCGTTCGAGCGGGAAGCGTCGGACGCATCTGACCTCGGGCGCATGCGCGTCGAGATGATGCTGCGGGCGTTGGCTGGCTTGAGCGAACGCGGCCTGAATGCCCGCCGCGCGGTCGATACAGCCGCGCAGATTGCGGAGCATGTCGAGACGTGCCTCATGGGGAATGTCGCGCGCATGGCGTCAAAGCAGGCAGGCCGCCCTGTCCAGGTGACGGGCGCGCAGCCGCGCGCGGCGCTGCTGGCAGAGCGTGGCCCGGCCCTGGTCGATGCCGTCTTGCGCGACTTCGATCTGCAGCGCGAGGCACTGCTGATCCGCCGGAAAGAAGCCAAGCAGGGGATCACACGCAAATGATGGGCATCGCCACACATGAGTTGTCGCATGCGCTCTGCAACAGCGGCAGCGGCGGGCTGCTGGTCCGGATCGGCCATGACGACTGGGAATTCCGGCCACACACGCAGCCAGAGGGCGAGGATTTCGTGATCGCCATGCTGGCCGGACCGACCGGTGAACGCACCATGCAGCTGGGTATCGACGGCGCAGCGCACATGTTGGACACGGATCCTGCCGGGTTCTTCGCCACCCCCTGCGCCAGCCCTGAGGATCTGGTGATGCCGTCGTGTGATCCCAGCACCTGCGCCAGCATGGTGCGGAAACACCAGCTGATCGAGCGGTTGGCCCACGCCCTGAACGAAATGGGCGCGGCTCGGATCAAAGCCTTCGCGAGATCAATGGAAGCAACGCAGGTCGGCGACGGCCTACGGCTCGAGGGCTTGCCGCCGCTGCCACCATTGCGGAGGGTTCATTGATGCCGCACTATCGGCGGAACATTTGAAATTCCCCTGCGTTTGTGTAATCGTCCCGTCAGGCAACAACCGCGGGGGAAGCGACATGGACAGCCGATCAGAGCGTGAAATTGAAATGCTGAAGAAATTACTTCAGGAACGCCGCGAGAAATAAGCGCCTCGCTGACATGGTGCTGACACGATGAAAAAATGCCCGTAGGCACCCCGCCTACTACACGAGGTAAGTCATTAAAGTAATTGGGAATTTTTGGCTCCGGCGGTAGGGATCGAACCTACGACCAATTGATTAACAGTCAACTGCTCTACCGCTGAGCTACGCCGGAACGGTCTGGGCGATATAGCAACGTCTTTTTGTCAGGTCCATAGCGATCATGGCCAAATGCGTGGATTTTTTTCGATTGGGCGGGTTGCGGGGGAACGACAGCTTCTACAGCGCCTTGAATGTGGCTTGCGAGGACAGGGGCCCTTGGGGTTTGGCGCGGTTTTGTCCATATAGATCAACGAGATGGGCAAAGACGTTACGCTCGGCAGCACCGATCAGGGCGGGGGGCGTTTCGGTATAGATCCGCTCGGCGAGGGCGCGCGCTGTGTGCGGGGCATCGCTGAGGGCATCCAGAATGGCGGCTTCGCGGGCACGCCGGTGGGTGACAAGCCATTCAAGCCGGCCTGCGGGGTCTTCGATCGGGCCTCCGTGACCGGCGTGAAAGATGCGCCAGTCGCGCGCTTGCAGACGCGCGCAGGAGGCCATGAAATCGCTCAGATCCCCATCGGGGGGTGAGACCAGAGAGCTGGCCCAGCCCATCACATGATCGGCGGTAAAGCAGATATCGCCCCAGGCCAGCGCGATATGGTTGCCGATATGACCGGGGGTGTGAATGACCTCCAGTTCCCAATCGCTTGCGCGGATGATCTGGCCATCGCTCAGCCTCTGGTCGGGGATGAACGCGGTGTCCACGCCTTCGCCGCCACCCGCCAACCCGTTCATCGCCAGCTCTTGCATGACCGCACTGCGCCCGGCGTAGGCATCGCCAAAGGCCAGAACCGGCGCGCCTGTGCGTTGCGCCAGCGGGCGGGCAAGGGGGGAGTGATCGATATGGGTATGGGTGACGAAGATATGGGTGATCTGCTGACCCGGTGTCAGCGCCTTGAGGATGGCCTCAAGATGCACCTCGGACTGCGGGCCGGGATCGATCACCGCCAGATCGCTTTCGCCCAGAAGATAGGTGTTGGTGCCGCGATAGGTCATCGGGGACGGGTTCGGAGCCACGATCCGGCGCAGTCCCGGCGACAGGCTGTGTGCGATCCCGATCTCGGGGTCAAAATCGTCGGGCGGGTTTTGCATGCTCTTCCTCTTGGTGTCGCGGGCAGATAAGCTGTACGCCATGTCATTTGGCTGGCTCAAAAACTATCTGCCTCGAGGGCTTTACGGTCGGGCCGCGCTGATCCTGATCCTGCCGGTTGTGTTCTTGCAACTTGTCGTGTCGATTGCCTTTATCCAGCGTCATTTCGAAGATGTCACGACCCAGATGACGCAAACTGTGCTGCGCGAACTCGACCTGGTGCTGGGGGCAACCCAAACTGCCGCGAGCCGCGACGAGGCGCTGGCGCAGATGGCACCCTTTACCGAAACACTGGAACTGAAGGTCAAGTTCGAGGACCCACCCGCAGAGGATCTGATCCGCTGGTATGATTTTTCAGGCCGGGTGGTGATCCGGACGATGCGTGACGATGAACCGGCGATCTCGGCTGTGCTGTTGCCGGACAATGATCGGGTAGAGGTGTTTGCCAATACTCCGCTTGGCCCGCTGAGCATCGCATTCGAGCGTTGGCGCGTGTCCGCCTCCAACCCGCACCAGCTTTTGGTCACCATGGTGTTTTTCGGCGCTTTGATGACGGTGATCGCCTATATTTATCTGCGCAATCAGCTGCGTCCCATCACGCGCCTCGCAGATGCGGCACAGGCCTTTGGGCGCGGGCGTAACGTGCCCTACAACCCGCGCGGTGCACTTGAGGTGCGCACAGCGGGCCATGCGTTTCTGGACATGCGGGCCCGTATCGAGCGTCAGATCGAACAGCGCACCATGATGCTGAGCGGGGTAAGCCATGATCTTCGCACGCCCCTGACGCGGCTGAAACTGGGGCTGAGCCTATTGGATGAGGCAGACGCCGAACCGCTTTTGCGGGATGTGGATGACATGCAACGGCTGCTGGATGAATTCCTGAACTTTGCCAAAGGTGCCGCCGAGGGCGAGCCGGAACTGGTCGATCCGGGCGAACTGCTGCGCGGTGTGGTCGAAGATGCCAGGCGCGCGGGAAAGGCCGTCAGCCTGCATGTGGTCGAGGGCGAAGGGGATGTCACCCTGCGCGTGGTGCCGATACGGCGGGCCTTGGAAAACCTGATCGGCAATGCGGTGCGCTATGGCAAACACGCCGAAGTGTCCATGGCGATGACAGAAAAATCCCTGCGCTTCCGTGTCGAGGACGATGGCCCCGGAATTGCCGAGGACAAACGCAGCGAAGCCGTCAAGCCGTTTGCCCGACTGGATCCCGCGCGTAATCAGAATCAGGGTTCTGGCGTCGGGCTTGGGCTTGCAATCGCCTCGGACATCGCGCGCGCGCATGGTGGGGTATTGCGCCTTGGACACTCGGACCGTTTGGGCGGGCTGCAGGCGGATATCGTGATCGCGCGCTGAAGGCGGCTGTGTGATCCGATCCCTCAGCGTCACATTCCGCTGGGGCTGTTTGCTTTACTGCCGAACAGACTGCGCCTGCTGCCCGCTTGAACACCGCAGAAGTCTGCTGTCGCCAAACTCAGATGGACACAAGTTGCCCGCCGCTCTCTGGCGTGAAATTTGCATGCACAAACTTCGGTTTGCAGGATCAAACAAGCTTGGCCTGACGTGGCGATTTGGTAGGCCCGGAGGGACTTGAACCCCCAACCAAAGCGTTATGAGCGCTCTGCTCTAACCAATTGAGCTACAGGCCCGCCGAAGTTGTGCGTATCACGAAAGGCTGTCACGTCAAGCCTTCCCGTTGCGTGCACCGGTTAGATCGTCTAACCCGCCCTTCAGATGCAGTCTGAGAGGATCCCGCTTATGAGCGATGGAAAGAATGGCCTGACCTATGCCGAGGCGGGGGTGGATATCGATGCCGGGAATGCTCTGGTCGATCGCATCAAACCTGCCGCCAAATCGACGACCCGATCCGGCGTGATGTCGGGTCTTGGCGGGTTTGGCGGATTGTTCGATCTCAAGGCCGCCGGGTATCGTGATCCGATCCTGGTTGCCGCCACCGATGGTGTGGGAACCAAGTTGCGGATCGCCATAGATACCGGCCATGTAGACCACGTTGGCATTGATCTGGTGGCGATGTGCGTCAATGACCTGATCTGTCAGGGTGCCGAGCCTCTATTCTTTCTGGACTACTTTGCCACGGGCAAGCTTTCGGTCGATCAGGCGGCACGGATCGTTGAGGGCATCGCGGCAGGCTGCCGTGCCTCAGGCTGTGCTCTGATCGGAGGTGAGACCGCCGAAATGCCCGGCATGTACCCGGATGGTGATTTCGATCTGGCAGGCTTTGCCGTTGGTGCGCTTGAGCGGGGAAGCGATTTGCCGCGCGACATATTCCAAGGGGATGTCCTTCTGGGGCTCGCCTCTGACGGGGTGCATTCGAACGGCTATTCACTGGTGCGCCGTGTGGTCGAGCTTTCTGGCCTTGGATGGGAGGCCCCCTGTCCCTGGCAAGCTGATACGCCTTTGGGTCAGGTCTTGCTGACGCCCACGCGCCTGTATGTCCGCGCCGCCCTCGAGGCGCTGCGCGCGGGTCATGTGAAGGGGCTTGCCCATATCACTGGCGGTGGTCTGACCGAAAACGTGCCGCGCATGCTGCCCAAAGGTCTGGGCGCGCAGATCGATCTGGATGCCTGGAGCTTGCCTGCGGTGTTTGCCTGGATTGCCGGGCAGGGCGGTCTGGCGCAATCAGAACTCCTCAAGACCTTCAATGCGGGTATCGGCATGGTCGTCGCGGTTCCCGCCGATCGGGCCGATGCGGCGCGGGATCTGTTCACGGCTGCGGGCGAAGAGGTCATCATGCTGGGCCATGTCGTGGCAGGCGACGGGGTGCAGTATTCCGGGAAGCTCTTGTGAGCAAACGGGTCGCCATACTGATCTCCGGGGGCGGCTCGAATATGCTGGCGCTTGTCGACAGCATGACAGGCGATCATCCTGCGCGCCCCTGTCTGGTGATGTCGAATGATCCGGGTGCCGCGGGTCTGAAGCGGGCGGCGGACTTGGGTATTCCGGTGGCCGCCGTGGATCACCGTCCGTTCAAGGGCGACCGACCCGCCTTTGAGGCCGCCCTGATGGAGCCGTTGCGCGCCGCTGCGCCCGATATCCTCTGTCTGGCCGGCTTCATGCGCGTTCTGACCGCAGGCTTTGTCAGCCAGTGGCAAGGTCGGATGCTGAACATACATCCCTCGTTGCTGCCCAAATACAAGGGCCTGCAAACCCATGCCCGCGCGCTTGCAGCTGGGGATGCTGAACATGGGTGTTCGGTCCATGAAGTGACCGCAGCCCTTGATGACGGCCCGATACTCGGGCAGGCGCGTCTTGCGATTGACCCGCAGGACAACGCCGAAAGCCTTGCCGCACGGGTTCTGAAACTGGAGCATCGCCTTTACCCGATGGTGCTGCGCCGCTTTGCGGATGGGGATCGCAGGCCTGTCCTGCTGGATGAGACCAGCGCCTCGGGAGGTCTTGCGAACAGTGTGCAGAGCCAGTAGACGCATTTTGATGTGCAAATTCTGGAATATCACCTAAGCTGATTTCAGGTGGGGCAGATGTCCGGCTTGGTCCGGGCTGACAGCGCATAAGAACAAAAAGACAAGAGCCCAATGAAGACACTGACAACGACACAAGCACTCGCCGAGTTTTGCGAGCGAGCACGCGAATTTCCCTATGTCACGTTGGATACCGAGTTTTTGCGGGAGCGCACCTATTACTCCAAGCTGTGCCTCGTGCAATTGGCCTATCCGTCTGACGATGCGGATGCCGCCGTGTTGCTGGATCCGCTGGTCGATGGACTGTCGCTCGAGCCGCTGTACGAATTGTTTCGCAATGAAAACGTGGTCAAGGTGTTCCACGCGGCGCGCCAGGATCTTGAGATCTTCTATTTCGACGCGGGCGTCTTCCCCAAGCCTCTGTTTGACACGCAGGTTGCTGCCATGGTCTGCGGTTTTGGCGAGCAGGTGGGCTATGAAACGCTGGTGCGAAAGATCGTGCACAAGCCGCTTGATAAATCCTCGCGATTTACCGACTGGTCCCGCCGTCCCCTGAGCGATGCGCAAAAGACCTATGCACTGGCCGATGTCACCCATTTGCGTGACATCTATGAGTATCTTGCAGCCGAACTGAAAGGTTCGGACCGGGCCCATTGGGTCGAGGAAGAACTGGAAATCCTGACCAATCCCGAGACCTATGACAGCCACCCGAACGAGTCATGGCGGCGCGTCAAGACCCGTTCGAACTCTCCACGGTTCCTGGCGATTGTGCGCGAACTGGCGGCCTTTCGGGAATCCTATGCGCAATCGCGCAATATTCCCCGCAACCGCGTCTTCAAGGATGATGCGCTGGTTGAACTGGCCACGATCAAGCCGAAAACCCATGCTGATCTGGGCCAATTGCGCCTGTTGCTGCGTGAAGCGCGCAAAGGGCCGATTGCGGATGGCATCGTCGAGGCGGTCGAAAAGGGGCTTGCATGCCCGCAGGAAGATCTGCCTGTCGCCGATCAGGGGCGCGGCAAGGTTCAGGTGAACCCTGCTCTTGCCGAACTTCTACGCGTTCTGCTCAAAGCCAAGACCGAATCTTCGGGTGTTGCCGCCAAGTTGATCGCATCAAGTTCCGATCTGGATGCGATCGCTGCGGGTATGCGCGATGTTCCCGCACTGGTCGGATGGCGGCGCGAAGTCTTTGGAGCGGACGCGTTGCGCCTGTGCGAAGGCCGCGTGGCCCTTGCTGCCAAGGGTCAAACCGTCAAGGTCATCGAACTCTGAGGCACCTTTACCGGCGGCTGGTTTCCAACGCATTGCGCGCCCCGACGACACGCACCCTGCTCAGGCCCGCAAGCTGTTCGTTGCTGATGGCGCTCGCGGCAGTGACACGGCGCGTTGCCTCGGGACCGACAGGTGTGTTGAACGAGGGATAGATGATCTCGAACGTATAGGTCAGCACGCCATCCACAGGCTCGTTGTCTGGGTTTGCCGGGGTCAGCTGCACCTCATACGGGCCCTGCCGAGAGGCCAGCCCCTGTACCAGGATGATCGCACCCGAACGCGTGCGATCAATCCGCAACTCGGTGATCTGGTCGATCGGAACGCCAGGGTACACGTCTTCGGGACGGTCGAACATGCCACCACCACTATCCTGGGGAAGCAGCGGGTTGATCTCGCCGGTCCCCACATCGATAACTTCCTCGCTGCCCCCGAACCAGTTGAACGGGTTCAATCGGGTGCTGCAGCCTGCCAGAAGAAAAACTGTCAGTGTTAGCGCGACAATAGGTTTTGCGGCGATCACGGTCTTGATCATGTTACTCGGCCCCGGCTCAGATTTGGATACCGGGTTAACGTATCCCAGAGCGCTTGAAAAGCGCCAAGAGGACACTGGACAGCGCTCTGTCCCCGACATAGGTCACTGGCGACAGACGAAAGGACAGCGACATGGCCACGCCAGCCTTTGAAGAAATTGTCGAGGATTTTGAATTCCTTGAGGACTGGGAAGATCGCTATCGCTTTGTGATCGAGCAGGGAAAGGCGATGGAGCCTCTGGACGACGCGCTCAAAGTGCCCGCAACCAAGGTGAACGGCTGTGCCAGTCAGGTCTGGCTGCACCCGACCATCAGCGACGGACGCCTGCAGTTTGACGGTGAAAGCGATGCGATGATCGTCAACGGCCTGATTGCCGTGTTGCGCAAGCTTTACAACGGACTGACCCTGGCAGAAGTGCTTCAGGTCGATGCGCGCGCCGAAATGGGACGCATCGGGTTGAACGATCACCTGTCGGCGCAACGCTCCAATGGCCTGACCGCAATGATCGAACGCATCCGCGAGGTGGCAGCGGCCGCAAAGGGCTAAACCGTCATGGCGCGCTTTGTCGCGCCCAGCCCGCCAGCGTGGTTTCCAGATCTCCATAGCCGGTGGGGCGATACTCAAAGGCCAGCCCCATCCGTTCTGCATGCGAGCGGGCCAGTTCGATCAGCTTGGGATCATCGATCTGTGCCTGATAAACCAGCTTGGTATAATGCCCGAAATAAGTGTCGAGCAATTCAGGGTGACGATCCAATCCCAGCGGTTTCCAGACAAAGGCCTCGAACTGACGCGCCAGAAAATCGGTGAGGTAGAAGGCGGTGATCTCGTCCTCATGCGCACCAAAAGCCGCATTGCCCTCGAAAAAGCTGTAGCAATGCGGCCCCGCGACCATCTCGACCCCAAGTCGCGCGCAGGCCGCCTCAAGCTGGCCCCCTGTGCCACAATCGGCATAGATCACAAAGATACTTTCATAATGATCCCGGTGCTTTAGAATGGAATCTTCAACCGCTTTGGTGATGCGTTCGGGATGATTGTGAAGGATCGCGGGCAAGCAGGTCAGATCCATATGACCCCAGCCATTTCGTGACTTCAGCGCCAGGATCTCGCGCGCCAGCGCCCCGCAGGCAATCAGCAGAACTGACCCGGTTCCGCCTGCGCTCAGACCGCTTTGCGTCAGTGTCTCGTCACTTGGGATCATGGCTGTTCATCCCGTTTTGTCTGGTCACTCGACGAAAAAGCCCCCGCCGGTTCAGCGGGGGCCTGTCTCGCACCGATGAACGCTGGCTTATGCGCTCATCTGGTTGTGTTTGCGTCCCACGTAATCCTTGGCCGTCTCGACCGCCACGGCCGCGTCGCGGCAATAGGCGTCCGCGCCAATGGCCTTGCCGAATTCCTCGTTCAGAGGCGCGCCGCCGACAAGAACGATGTAATCGTCCCGGATTCCCTTTTCGACCAATGTGTCGATCACGACCTTCATATAGGGCATGGTGGTGGTCAGCAGGGCAGACATGCCCAGAATGTCGGCGTCTTCACGCTCCAGCGCTTCCAGATAGTTTTCCACCGGGTTGTTGATTCCCAGGTCCACCACTTCGAAACCCGCACCTTCCATCATCATGCCGACGAGGTTCTTGCCGATGTCGTGGATGTCACCCTTCACCGTGCCGATCACCATCTTGCCAACACGCGGTGCCCCGGTTTCCGCCAGAAGCGGCTTGAGAATGAACATCCCGCCCTTCATGGCATTGGCCGCCAGCAGCACCTCGGGCACGAACAGGATGCCGTCGCGGAAATCGTCGCCAACGATCTTCATGCCGCCGACCAGTGCTTCGGTCAGAATGCGATAGGGGGCCCATCCGCGGCTCAGCAGGATGTTCACGCCTTCTTCGATTTCTTCTTTCAGACCATCGTAAAGATCGTCGAACATCTGTGAAACAAGTTCTTCATCATCAAGCTCGGAGAGGATGATGTCGTCTTCTTCGTCAGACATGTACAAGTTCCTTTGTGGTGTGCCGATGCGCGGATCGGATCTGTCGACTGTGTGCTGTTCTTGCCCGACGGTCCGAATGAGACTGCTACAATTGCGACATGGTCGGCACTGCTTCCGACCATTACCGCGCTTTGGTGCGATTTGGTAGTGAAAATTGCTCATGAGTATTATGGGTTTATTGCATATGTTCTTGAATTGTTCTATTTGGGTCCATCATGCACGATTCCGATCCGCCAGCCATTTCCAGCGCCTGCATCGACGCCAGGCGTCGCCCCGGGCGTGGCGCGCTCGGCAATGATGCGGGCCGCTTCGATCTTGCGCGCACAGAGGAGGCAGACGGCTGGGATATTCCCGAAGATCGCCCGGTCTTTCGCACCGAAATCTCCTTGGAACACCCGCGCAGCCTGATTACCTACAACCGCTCGCCGGATCTGCCCTTTGATCGCTCGATCAATCCCTATCGCGGCTGTGAGCATGGCTGCATCTATTGCTTTGCCCGCCCCAGCCATGCCTATCTTGGCCTCTCGCCGGGTCTCGACTTCGAAACCCGGCTGATCGCGCGCCCCACGGCCCCGGATGTGCTCGAACGTGAACTGTCCCGCAAGGGCTACCGCGTGGCGCCAATCGCCATCGGCACCAACACCGATCCCTACCAGCCCTGCGAATCCCAGCATGAAATCACCCGTAACTGTCTCAAGGTACTGGCCGCTTTCCGCCATCCGGTCGCGATCGTGACAAAGGGGGCGCTGATCGAGCGCGACATCGACATCCTGGCCCCCATGGCCGCCCAGGGGCTGGCCCGTGTCGGCATCTCGCTGACGACACTTGATCCCGAACTCTCCCGCAGGATGGAGCCGCGTTTGCCAGCGCCCGGGCGCCGCCTCGCCACGATCCGCGCGCTCAGCGGGGCAGGGATTCCGGTGCGCCTGATGACCTCGCCCATCATTCCGGGCCTGACCGATCCTGAAATCGAAGCACTTCTGCAGGCCGGTGCACAAGCCGGCGCCAGCTCTGCCAGCTGGGTCATGCTGCGCTTGCCGCGCGAAGTCTCACCGCTCTGGCAGGCCTGGCTGGCTGAACACTGTCCCGACCGCGCCGGCAAGATCATGGCGCGCCTGCGCGAGATGCATGGCGGGCGTGACTATGATGCGCGCTGGGGCCATCGCATGCGCGGCGAGGGCAAACACGCCGAACTCATCGCCCAGCGTTTCCACGTCCACGCCCGAAAACGCGGCCTGCATCAAAAGGCACCACCGCTGCGCTGCGATCTCTTTGCCGTTCCGCCCCGCAAGGGCGATCAACTCAGCCTGTGGTGATGCGAAGGTCTGCATCTTTCTGGTCTGAAATACCCCAAAAGCACCGCGTGCCCCATGCGCCACGCCGATCACCGCGCGCCAAACCCGCAAATCCCTCTTGCCGCTTTTGCACACTCCTGCAATAACGCGCTCACCCTTTCACGGGCCCAAGTGGCGGAATGGTAGACGCAGGGGATTCAAAATCCCCCGTCCTAACGGACGTGCCGGTTCGAGTCCGGCCTTGGGTACCAGATTTACTCTGGTCTGGCGCAGACCCGGAAAGATTAAATCTGACCGGCAAGCCTCTGAAATGAATTGGAAACCCACTGCATTGATCGCTGTACGGCAGTCATGTTCGATCGGTTTGCTCGGATAGTGGCGCTGTGATATCTTTCAGTGATGAGGTGCCCAAAACCTTGTTGTTGGCTTTGGGTGCCGGTTTCTTGACCGACATCTACAGGGCGAAAAGAGGTTTCAAATGACGGATTCGCTGACGCAGGTTCAGCTGAGTTTTCTTGAGAACTATCTGGGTCTGCGTCTTGAGGCGGCACCCGACACGCCCGGCCCAACGTTGTCGGGCCTGTGGCAAACGGCAAAAGACACCGTGGATGACCAATTGCGCGGGTTTTCTGACAGATTGCGAAAATCCGGCACGCCTCAGGTGCAGGCTGTGGCGCAGGAGGTGGAAACGCTGCTTGCGCCAGTGCGGGTCAAGCTTGTGGCGGCACTGATGAATTACGACAGCGCGCCGTCCGATCCGAAAAACCACCAAGCCGCGCTCAAGGCGCTATCCGAGACGCGCGCATGGCTGGATGCGGTTGCGCGGGTCCAGGTGATAGATCGCAATCCCTGGAACGTGCCCGTAAGTATCGCAACCACGCTTGGGACGGCCCTCGATGAGCTTGAGGCCCGATTGACCTCGGCAGGGGGCGCGCGCTGATGACGGACACCGCCACAAACCCGCAAATCATCATCACACCGCCGCAGGAAGACACGGATGAACCAAGCATCCAGCAGGCCAATGCGTTCCTGAGCGCATTCAACGCCGAACTCATCCCTGTGACCGATCCAGCCCCTGATCCTGATCCTGATCCTGATCCGGCACCGTCGCCAGAAACCCGCCTCAGCCTGGAACGGGCGCGGGAGGCCTATTGGGACGCGGATTGGACCGCTGTTCAGAGCGAATACGCCAATCCCGATGCCACAGCGCAGTCGCGCGCCGAGATCTGCGCCATGATGCTGACCGAAACCGGCGGGCAGACCGCGCTTCTGGACAACCCGGATTTCACCGCCCGTCTGCTCAGCGATGCAACGGCCGAGGTGCTCGAAAACAGTGACTTTTTCCGCGATATGGGCAGGCAGACAGAGAACATTGCTCTGCGCGCGCTCGACAATCTGCTGAACAAGGCCGGTCTTGATCCCAGCGCCACGGATATCGACCGTGGCAAGACCCGCGACCCGAAGGTTTTCGCGCTGATCGCGGGCAAGATCGACACCGACACTTGGAATGACAGCCATCGCGGCCTGGGGCAGCCCAACCGTGGGCTGGGTGCGCGGACCTGCGCGAACCTGTGGAACCAGAGCGGCTTTGACGAGATCGCCAGCCTCATTGACATCGGCGTGGACACAACCATGGCCGCGCAGGCGCAACGCGGCGAGGCACGCACCTATAGTGGCTTTGTCCTGCCTCTCCAGCACATCATCCAGGAACATTTGCCAGATATCGCCAAACTGGGAACACCCGAGGCCTCTGGTTGGGACGCCATCAAGACAAACAGGATCCAAGGGGCGCAACGCGTCTTTGAAGCACTCGAACGGTCGGGTTCGGCCTCGACCCTCACGCGCTGGGAAGATGTCCAGAGCTCGGAACTGATCGCGGAATTCAAAGCCAATCCCGGCACGATCTGGGGATTTGAAAACATCCGCGGCCCCTATGTTCTTGCAGCACATGAAACCGATCAGGGCGCACAGCCCGTTCGCATGATGGAGATCTGGGAAGCGGTGGAAGAGGCGCTTCAACCCGCCGATTATGCCGAATTGATCGAAAACCCCAACACCAAGATACCTGAGGTGATCCTCAAGGGCGTCAGGAAGATCGAGGAACAATTCGCCAAAGACGCCAAATACGCGCCGGTTCAGGACAAAAAGGACGCCTATATCAAAGAGTTCGTCCTCGCTGCCGACGGCTTTCTGCGCTCCTTTGCCAGCGAAATTCCACGCGGGACCTTTGCCCGGGTGGCAAAGGATACCGAAGGCCAGGTATTGCCCAAACAGAGCAATTGGGATCCCGACGTGCCAATTGCCGTGTCCGACATCACCGGTGTTCACAACAGCAAGTTCATGGGCGGCATTGCCTGCAAAGCCGGTCTCTGGGCCGCAAAGGAACAGGGCAAGCCGGTCTATTACTGCCTTGATGGCATCAACATGGATGACGTGACCAGCTATAAGATCGTCAAGAACAAGGCGATCGAGAAATTCCTCCAGGATGGGGGCGTGATGAACAGTCATGACCCCCACAAGGAAGTGATCACCATGCAAGAGGTGCGCGAGGTACTCAAGAACTGGGATGATCTGAAGGGCACGGTCAAGCTCTGCGTCAAGGGCAAGATCATGCAAGGACCTGAGCTGGAGGAAAAAGTCAGACACTGGCAGGAGCAGATGGAGGCCGCGGACCAGATCGCAGGGCGCGCCCCGGCACCCTCCCGCACCCAGTTGACGGCGGAAATGAACAGCATCGACAGCAAGCTGATCGGGCGTCTCAACAAAGAGGCCAGGCGGAGCGGGAATGAGGCCGAGGTCGATATGGACGCGCGCGATGTTGTGCGCAAATCCGGCTATCTGCTGAAAATCGCCAAGGCCAACCCCGACGCCGTTCTGAAATACCTGATGAGCAAATGTGACCTTCTGTTCAAGTACGAGCTGCTCTCGCGGGACCTGGCCGGTGTTGCCGCGCAGTTGGTGCAGATGGCCATGCAAGATCCCGCTGTAACCCGCGAAGATCTGGACCCTGTGGCACGTCGACTGGTGCAACAGCTCAACCAGTGTTCCAAGAATTTCCGCAAACCGCTGGCCGCGGCTCTGGTGCGGCATCCGATGCTTGCGCATACGCGCAAGCTTCAGAAACTGGGAAAATAGAACGCGACTCGCGCCTTATCCCAGAACGATCACCTCATGGGCCCGTTCCTTCAGGATCGCGCAGATCATGGCGGCCAGTTCGCGAAATTCGGGCTCGCGCGCCGTACCCTTGCGCCAGATCATTCCGATGGTCCGTGAGGGCGGCGAGCCGCGAAAGCGCCGCGCAACAACGATATCCTGATGTGCCACTTCTGATTTCACATAAAGCGCCGGCATCAGCGACAGCCCCATGCCCATCGCCACCATCTGGCGCAGCGTATCCAGTGACGTCCCCTCGTAATCGCGCGACAGGGCCGCGCCATATTGCTCGCAGATCCGGCGCACCTGCTCGTAAAGCTTGTGCCCGGGTTCAAGCGACAGAATGGTTTCCCCTCTCAGCATCTCGGGCGAAATCTCGGCTTGGGCTGCATAGGGATGATCGTGGGGCAGCACCACTTCGATGGGTTCGCGAAAGATCGACAGGCTTTCGAAATCCGACTGGCTGACGGGCAGCGGAAAGAACAACAGATCGAGATTCCCGTCCGACAGGCTCTGCAGCAGGAAATCCGGCAAACCTTCCCGCATGTATAGTTTGAGATCGGGATGGCTCTCATGCAGTCCCGGCACGATCAGCGGCAGCAGATAGGACCCAAGTGATTGCACCACGCCGATCTTGATGGTGCTGCGCAAATGACTGTGGCTCTGGATCGCGAGCGCGTGAATCTCTTCGACCTCGCGCAATGCGCGGCGCGCGCGCTCGACCACATCGCGCCCAAGCGGCGTGATGATCACCCGCGAGCGGCTGCGCTCGACCAGTTCGGCTCCCAGTTTCGCTTCCAGCTCTTTGAGCTGCGCGCTCAATGTGGGCTGCGTGACATTGCAGGCCTCGGCTGCGCGGCGGAAATGCAGCGTGTCCGCCAGAGCCGTCAGATAGCGCAGTTGTTGAAGCGTGGGCATGATACACGTGCTTTGTGATAGATAATTTCTATCGAAATAGGGTGAAGTTTCGATTGGATCAATCAAAAACCGCGCCCTATCTCGACAAGGATCGCAAGAGGGGCGCGAGTTGAAACTGTTCAAGAACATCCTGGTGATCGCCGATGAGGCGAGCATGTCCGACTCCGTGTTGGACCGCGCCAAGTGGCTTGCCCAGTCCAATGACGCGCGCCTCACGCTGCTTGATATCATCGACGCCTCGCCGGACGATCTTGAAGGGATGTTCGCCGTCCTACCGGGCCGGCGCGCCCGCGATATCCAGGACGCGGTAATGGCCTTTCACGCCCAGCGCCTCGAAGGTTTTGCCCGCACCCTGCGCGAGAGCGGTGTCGAGGTGTCAACCCGCGTGCTCAATGGCACCAGCTTCATCCAGGCCATTCGTCAGGTTCTGACCGAGGGTCATGATCTGGTTCTCAAAGGTGCCGATCAAGGTCCCGATCGCCCGTTCCTGCGCGCGCCCGATCTGCATCTGCTGCGCAAATGTCCGTGCCCGGTCTGGATCCTGAACGGTGAGGCGCGCGCGAAATCCGGGCGCATCATGGCCACGGTCGATCCCGATCCGCAGGACCGCGCGCGCGATGCTCTCAACCACCGCGTGATGGAACTGGCCACATCACTGGCGCAGCAGGAGGGGGCCAAGCTGGACGTGTTGAACGCATGGCATGTGCACGAGGAATCGACCCTGCGCCACAGCTTCATCAAAATGCCAGCGGACGAAATTCAGTCCATAATCTCGGGTGAACAGACCAAAAGCAGTCAGCGCCTTGCCCATTTGATGGCCGGGTTCCGAGAATTTGGCGATTCAATGCGTGTTTTGCACATCAAAGGCATTGCCGCCGATGTGATCCCGGAACATGTAGACAGCGAAGGAATAGACACGCTGGTCATGGGGACGCTGGGGCGCACAGGTATTTCCGGTTTCTTCATCGGGAATACGGCAGAAACGATCCTGAACCGGGTAAGCTGCTCGGTTCTGGCGATAAAGCCCGAAGGGTTTGTCTCGCCGGTACAGCTTGAAGACGGGGAACAATGAACGTGAATGCAGCGACCGATCATCATGACGCGCGGCGCGGCAACGGCCTTGTCGGGGTCTTGCCCATCGCCCTGTCGGCCCTTCTGTTTGCGTGGTTCCTGACCTTCGCGCCCCAGATCGCCGACGGGCAGACTCTGAGATATGTGATCGACTGGGTGCCCTCTCTGGGCATCTCCTTGTCATTCCTGCTTGACGGGTTGTCGCTGACCTTTGCGCTGCTGATATCGGGCATCGGGACATTGGTGTTTCTCTATTCCAACACCTACCTTGCGGGCCATCCGCAGTTTACTCGTTTTGCGCTGTTCCTGTTCAGCTTCATGCTGGCGATGCTGGGACTGGTGCTGGCCGACAACCTGATCGCGATTTTCGTGTTTTGGGAGCTGACGACAATCACCTCCTATCTGCTGATCGGGTTCGGTCATGAAACCAAGAAGGGGCGCCGCTCGGCGCTGCAGGCCTTGTTTGTCACCGGAGCAGGGGCGCTTGCGCTGCTGGCGGGCTTCATCCTGCTGGGCATGACCGCGGGCAGCTTCGAGATGTCGGTCATCCTGGCGCAGGGCGATATGCTCAAGGAACATGCGCTTTACGTGCCGATCCTGATCCTGATCCTTGCCGGAACCTTCACCAAATCCGCGCAGTTCCCGTTCCATTTCTGGCTGCCCAATGCGATGGCCGCGCCCACGCCGGTCTCGGCCTTCCTGCATTCGGCCACCATGGTCAAGGCGGGGGTCTATCTGATGGCGCGCCTGCATCCGGGGTTGTCGGGCACCGATTTCTGGATGTGGACGCTGACGATCTTTGGTGCGGTCACAGCCGTCTCGGCCAGTATATTCGCCCTGCGTCAGACCGACCTCAAACAGGCGCTGGCCTATACCACGCTGATGGCGCTTGGCACGCTGACGCTGTTTCTGGGCCAGGAGTCCGGCTATGCGATGACCGCTTTCGCCACCTTCCTTGTGGTGCATTCGCTGTACAAGGCGGCGCTGTTCATGGTAGTGGGCTGCATCGACCATTCCACCGGAACCCGCGAGGCCGACATTCTGGGCGGCTTGGGGCGGGTGATGCCCTTCACGGCGTTCGCCGCTGCCCTTGCGGCGATGTCCATGGCCGGCTTTCCGCCCTTCCTGGGCTTTATCGGAAAAGAGCTGAAATATGCCGGTGCGCTTGGCGTTGCCTCCGAACCCTGGCCCGTGGTGTTGGCTATCCTTCTGGCCAATGCGCTGATGTTCGCCGTGGCAGGCATCGTCGCCCTGCGCCCGTTCTGGAACAAGGCCGCCGGTAGCCTTCCCAAAACCCCGCACGAGGCCCCCTGGCAGATGCTGGCCGGCCCGGTCATCCTGGCCGTTCTGGGTACGGTCTTCGGCATTTATCCCGATCTGCTGCAACGCGCGCTGGTCACGCCCACCGTGGCAAGCCTGCTGGGCGATGTGTCCGAGGCCAAGGAACTCAAGCTCTGGGCCGGGGTAAACATGCCGCTGATCCTGTCGATCGTGACCGTGGCGGGGGGTGTGCTGTTTTACGTGCTCCATCGCCCCTTGCGCTCGGCGCTGGCGCGCGCGGATGATGCGACCCCCTCGTTCGACAATGGCTGGGATCGCTTTCTTGAGGGGTTCAAGGCCTTTGCAGCCTGGCAGACCCGCGTGATCCAGACCGGAGTCTTGCGCAAATACATGTTCACCACATTTGCCACCGTCCTTGTCGGACTTGGCGGCACCATGATCGCGCGCAATGTCGGTGTGGCCATGCCCGAACTGTCGGATGCCTCTTGGCAGAATGTGGCGCTGACCCTTCTTATCGTCGGAGGGGCGATCGTGGCGACCGTGACCTCATCGCGGATTGCGGCCATGGCGGCTCTTGGGGTTGTCGGTATCGCGGTTGCGATGATCTTCATCGTCTTTTCGGCACCGGATGTGGCCATCACGCAGTTGCTGGTGGAAACCCTGGTGGTGGTTCTGGTGGCCGTGGCGCTGCTGCGCCTCCCAACCCTGGATTCCGGCGGCCGATCCTGGCGGCCCATGGATGCGCTTCTGGCCCTGGGTGTCGGCACCGTGGTCACGCTGACCCTGCTGGCCGTGCTGGCCACACCGCTGGATCGCCGCCTGACCACTTACTTCGAGATCACAAGCTGGCCCGAGGCCTTCGGGCGCAACATCGTCAACGTGATCCTCGTAGACTTCCGCGCGCTTGACACCTTTGGCGAGATCGCCGTTGTCGTCATCGCAGCACTTTCGGCCTATGCGCTGTTGCGCACAACGGCCAAGGGACAAGGCACAAAGGGGCAGGGCAAATGAACTCGGTTATCCTGCGGGCAGGCACGCGGTATCTGGCAGGTCTGCTGCTGATTTTTTCGGCTTACATGCTGCTGCGCGGCCATAATGAACCAGGCGGCGGCTTCATCGGCGGTTTGATCGGCTCGACCGGGTTCGTGCTGTTCGCCATCGCCTGCGGCACCGAAGACGCGCGCCGCGCGCTGCGCGTGCAGCCCCAAAGCATCGCCATGGTGGGCCTGGCCATCGCCCTTCTGGCGGGCATCTTTGCGGCGCTGTTCGGAGACGCGCTGTTTACCGGCCAGTGGCTTTTCATTGGAGCGACCGACACGGAAAAGGGCCTGCCGCTCTCGACCGTTCTAGTGTTTGATATTGGCGTGTATCTGGTGGTGTTCGGCTCGGTTCTGACCCTCGTGTTCGCCATGGAAGAGGAGATCTGAGCTCATGGAAGCACTCCTCGCGATCGCCATCGGCGTGCTTGTGGCCGCGTCGGTCTATCTGATGCTGGCGCGCAATGTGCTGCGCTTCATCTTCGGCCTTGTGCTGATCTCGAATGCCGCCAACCTCACGATCTTTGTCGCCGGGCGCCTGACGGAAGGTGCGCCGCCGTTGATCTCCGAGGGCGATCTGGCCCCGGTGGGTGTGGTCGCCAATGCGCTGCCACAGGCGCTGGTACTGACGGCGATCGTGATCGGCTTTGGTCTCTTTGCCTTTGCGCTTGTGCTGATGTTCCGCGCCTACACGACGCTGGGCACGCTTTACTCGGATGAAATGCGCGTGGCCGAACCGCGTGCGGAGGACGAGCGATGAGCTGGTATCTTGCCGCCCCTCTGGCGCTTCCGTTCCTGACGGCCGTTGCGGCCTTCCTGTTTCGCCAGTCATCCGCCGGGCGCTGGATCAGCGTGTTTGGCAATCTGGCCTTGCTGATCCTGTCGGGCCTGTTGATGGCGCAGGTTCTTCAACAGGGCGTGCTGGCCGGTCAGATGGGCGGCTGGCAGGCACCGTTCGGCATCACTCTGGTTGCCGATTATCTGGGCGCGGTGATGGTGGTGATCACCGCGATCACGGCTCTGGCGGTGTCGATCTATGCCCTGGCCGATATCGATGAGCGCAAGGAATACCTGGGCTATCACGCTCTGTTCAACGTGCTGATCGGCGGCGTGACTGGAGCGTTCCTCACGGGGGATCTGTTCAACCTCTATGTCTGGTTCGAGGTGATGCTGATCTCGTCCTTTGGCCTGCTTGTGCTGGGCGGCAGCAAGGAACAGATCGACGGCGGCATCAAATATGTCACGCTCAACCTTGTCTCGACCATCCTGTTCCTGTCGGGCATCGGTCTGGTCTATGGCATGACCGGCACGCTCAACATGGCGGATCTGGCACTGACCGTGCCGACCCTTGAAAATCAGGGGCTGGTGACGGTGGTGGCGGTCATGTTCATGATCGCTTTCGGTGTCAAGGCCGCGCTGTTCCCGCTGTTCTTCTGGCTTCCCGCCTCGTATCACACGCCCGCGTTTTCGGTTTCGGCGGTCTTTGCCGGCCTGCTGACCAAGGTCGGGGTCTATGCGCTGATCCGCATGTTCACGCTGGTCTTTGATGGAGACGTGGCCTTCACCCATACGATCCTGCTGTGGGTGGCAGCCTTCACCATGGTCACCGGCGTCCTGGGTGCTGCCGCGCAAAACGACATGCGCAAGATCCTGTCGTTCCACATCATCAGCCAGATCGGCTATATGATCCTGGGACTGGCATTGCTGACGCCTTTCGCGCTGGCGGGGGCGGTGTTCTATCTGGTCCACCATATCATCGTGAAGGCCAACCTGTTCCTGATCGCCGGCGTGGCCGAGAAGATCACCGGCTCGACGGACCTGTCAAAGATCGGCGGGCTTTACAAATCGGCACCGCTTTTGGCCGTGCTGTTCCTGATCCCGGCGTTTTCACTGGCAGGCTTTCCGCCGCTGTCGGGGTTCTGGGCGAAATACATCCTGGTGGCCGCCGCACTTGAGGTTCAGGCCTGGCTGATTGCCAGTGTGGCGCTGCTGGTCGGGTTGCTCACGATCTACTCCATGACCAAGATCTGGGCCGAGGCCTTCTGGAAGGCGCATCCCGAGGGGATGGACCCCGTTCTCAGCCAGCTTGACGGGCGCACGCGCGCAGCGCTGTTGCTGCCCATCGCGGGGCTGGCGGCGATGACGCTGGTGATCGGCTTCTTCCCCGAAGCCTTCGTGGTCTTTGCCACAACGGCGGCAGGGCAACTGCTGGATCCGACGCCCTATATCGGTGCCGTGTTGGGAGGTGGCGCATGAACACCTTTGTCGTCAATCTGCTCTTTGCCTTTACCTGGGCGCTGTTCTTTGGTGAGTTCAGCTGGCTCATCCTGCTGTCGGGCATGGTGCTGGGCTATGTGGTTCTGTGGTTGCTGCAGCCGCTCACCGGGGGGCCGTCGGGCTATTTCATGCGGGTCTGGTACTGGATCAAGCTGGTTGTGATGTTTCATTACGAACTGGTCGTCTCCAGTGTCGCGGTTTTCTGGGATATCATCACACCCACCCACCGCGCGCGCCCGGCCATCATCGAAATGCCACTGGATGTCAAAAGCGATGCGGGTATCCTGCTGGTGACCAACCTGATTTCTCTGACGCCGGGCACCTTGTCCCTGGATGTGTCCGAGGATCGCAAGACACTGAGCCTACATGCCATGTTCGCCGATGACCCCGACGCGGTCGTTCGGCAATTGAAAGAGGGCATGGAAAAGTGGGTCATAGACGCGGTGGAGGGATCATGAGCGGAGAGTGGCTGTTGGATGCCGGGGTCAGCTTTGGCTTTGTAATGGTGTTTCTGACCGTGGGGTTCGCCTTTCTGCGCCTCGTGTTGGGGCCCAGCCTGCCGGACCGTGTTGTGGCCCTGGATATGATGACCGTGGCGATCGTGGCCTTTTGCGGCCTTGCGGCGATCCGCTCGGGGGATGCGGCATTCCTGGACGTGGCCCTTGCCCTGGCGCTTGTCGGCTTTCTGGCGACGGTCGCACTGGCACGGTTTGCCGAACGCCAGCGCCTGCGCAGCGAACAGAAGGAGAAGAAACCATGAGCGCCTTTATCGCGGGTGTGCTTCTCATTCTGGGCGGTGCCTTCACCCTTGTGGCCGGGATCGGCATCTTTCGCATGCCCGATGTCTTCATCCGCATGCATGCCTCGACCAAGGTGGGCACGCTGGGATCAGGTCTGATCCTGGCGGCGGTTGCTGTATATTTTCAGGAACCCTCGGTGATTTTCAAAGTGGTTCTGGTCATCCTGTTTCTTGTGCTGACCGCGCCGATCGGGGCGCATATGATCGGTCGCGCGGCTCTGCGTATCGGGATCGAACCATGGGGCATCAAGAAGCCTGACACCGCCGCCACGCCCGACAAGACAGACAGCTGATGCGCTGAATTTGGCTGTGCTCTCAGCCGGATTCTGGCGAGATACAGCCTATGGGCGATTGCGGCGCAAAAAGGACATCCAAGGGCTGCGAATCAAAGAAAATTGCGGATATCGTGGATAGTCCCGCAGACCTGATCTGATTGGTTCCAAAAGCAAAACGAACGCGATGACGTTACGGCACAAGAATGCCATCATTCGGGCACAGCCCCTCGACGCGTCGATTGTCTCTCTAAGCGATACAATCTTTGACATGATGCGATCAGCCTCCATATTTTAACGAATTTTTCCAAAGATTGATGCAAAAGCCGAAACAACCCGGGCGCAGGGCCGCGCGGTTTTCGCCGGATTTTGAACACAAGAAAGACTTTCAGCCGCTTGCTCGCTTTGATTTCGGCACATTTCGCTTTGTCTGCCGCAATCTCGCCGGTATCTCTGTAGTTGCCCACTGGGGGGCGAGTGTGTTGGTCACGGGGGCGACCATCGCAGAGCTTGCATCATGAGATGCGAGGGAGATCTGTTCGCAGCGCTGCCAAACGCGCCGAGCGAAATCGTGACGGACAGGGCCTAGGCCTTGAACCATTCCGATTGCCTCTTCCTCTGACATCTCAGGTTCGGAACGAGACGTATTTCAGTCTCTGTCTGATGGTCGCAGCTTTGTTGAATTGAGAATGTGGTCCGCCCTGTGCGGTTGGCATCTTGGGTATGCTGTTAAGGAGAGTACGATGGCGAATAATTTTGATGATCCCTTTGCGGCGAATTTGATTGGTTTGTGGGATTTCCAGACCGGTGCAGAAAATCGCGATACCGGAACGGATGATGGTCTCGAGCAGGACGGCAACTTTGTCGAAGGCGCTCGGGCGGTAGATGGACAACTCGTTCTGGGTGGCAATCCTGACCGCTTTGACGTGATCAGCGAAACAGACGCCGAAGAAAGCGCCTTTGACCTGTCCCAGGGCACGATCATCACCGAGTTTACCCAGGCTGATAACAACTTTGGCGCGTTCCAGTCGATTGTTAACCGCGGCGAGTTCTTCAACAGCGCGGATGAGGGATACTTTGAAATTCAGGTGGTCCGGGACGGTGCGGTTCAGGTAACCCATATCTCGAACGGCAACACCATCGTTGAAACCACAGGTGCCGGATTCACCGAAGTCGGCGATACGGTGCGCGTGACCTATGAATGGTCGGAAACCGAAGGCGGCCAGTTCGTCGTCGACAACCTGACCCAAGCGACGAATTTCCAGGTGGCCACATCCGCGGGTGTGAACATGGATATCGGCGACAATGATGGCACCAGCTTTACCTTCGGTGCGCGCGAAAACGTCGATGAGACACAGAGAGCCGACAACTTCATCAAATATTTCGACGGCCAGATCGACTATGTGGCTGTCTATGATGACAAGGTAAGCGGCCCGCCTGCCGGCCCGCCACAAGGCCCGCCTCCCGGCCCGCCTGCCGGTCCGCCTCCCGGTCCGCCAGAAGGTCCTCCTCCTGTGGTTCCCCCAGAAGGTCCTCCTCC
>NZ_JBASXK010000002.1:0-8478 GCF_049276915.1 Aestuariivita sp.
GCATTATAGAAGCGAACCCGCTTACCCCGATTGACGAGATTGGTCCCGAGCGCGATGGAAATGTGCGTCTTGCCGGTGCCGGTTCCGCCGACGAGGATGATGTTGTGTGCGTCATCGGTGAACTGGCCTGAGCAAAACGGGTCGATCTGCACTTTCGTGACGGTCGCCGCGCTGTAATCGAAGGTAGCGAAGTCCTTGTGGTGGGGAAATTTGGCGATGCGCATCTGATACTGGATGGACCGCACCCGCCGCTCTTTGGTCTCGGCTTCAATCAAGGTCTTCAGCGCTGTTGTCAGGCTTGGTGGCGTGCGCGCGGCAAGCAAATCCTGAGCGCAAGCTGCCATCCCATGAAGCCTGAGGGCAGCGAGTTGGTCGATGAGGGCGTTCATGCCGCAACCCTCCCCGCAGCACACAGCGCTTCATATCGCTTGCAATCGGCCTCTGGGCGCAGGGTCAGCTGTGGATAGGCATGTGTCTCCGCCAGTGGCGCGATTTTCGGCTCCAGCAGCTGATTGACCAGATTGATGATCGCCGGCAAGCGCAGGGTGCGTTGCTCGACGGCCAGATCGCAGGCCATCTCGACCACGTCGATGCCATACTCAAGTGCCAGCAGCAGCAGGTCGACAAACTCCCGGTCGCCACCTTTCTCGCGCATGTAGTGATCCTTGATCTGCTCCATCGATTTGGGCAATTCCCAACCGACAAAAGGTGCGCCATCACGCAGCGCACCGGGCTTGCGATCGAGCAGCGGCACATAGTGCCAGGGCTCGAAGTAACTGATATTGCGTGTAAAGCGCCGCTTATGCTCAGCGATAATTTCGTCGTTTGCGATCATGACAAGCCGATCAGCATAGGCGCGCAACGAGACGTGATGCCCCGCATGTTCGCACGGCACGCTGTAGCGATTGCTGTCATACTGCACCAGGCAGGTGGATCTGACCCGCAGAGTTTTTTCGACATAACCGTCGAAAGGGCGGCCCAGCGGGCGCAGCTCGATCTTCTCATCCGCAAAGACTTCGGCGATTGTGCGATGCTGTTGATCCGTATGGCGGCGTTCAGCCAGTTCCTCGCAGCGCAGCAGAAGCCAGGCATTCAGCGCCGCCAGATCGTCAAAGGCCAGCCTGGGAGTGAACAGC
The DNA here is from genome assembly GCF_049276915.1 of Aestuariivita sp. NCBI lineage: Bacteria > Pseudomonadati > Pseudomonadota > Alphaproteobacteria > Rhodobacterales > Paracoccaceae > Aestuariivita > Aestuariivita sp. The sequence continues at coordinate 1,137 of NZ_JBASXK010000002.1, forward strand.
TCGCCACGCAGAAACTGCACCTGGTTCTCGACCTGCCCCTTCTCCCATCCTGAAGCGGGGGTGCAGGCGACAGGTTCGATGACGTAATGGTTCATCAAGGCCAGAAAGCGTGGGTGAAAGATCCGGTCCTTCGATCGCGAGACATAGGTCACCATGGTCTTGGGGTTGTCGATGATCACCCGACGTGGGACGCCGCCGAAGAACCTCAGTGCCCGCACAAAGGCATCGAGCACCATCTCCTGCTTCTCGTTCATATAGGCCACGACGAAAGGCTTGCGGCTGTGGCACAGGCGGAAATGGGCGACGTGAACCTTGTGTTGGATACCGCCTAACAGGACATATTCCTCGCTCCAGTCGAACTGAAGCGCATCGCCAGGCGCGAAATAGAGCGGGATGAATGCATCAGTTCCGTCGGTTCCCGATGACTTCTTGAGCTCACTGACAAACCGCTGAACTGGTGAATAGGAGCCCGTGTAGCCCTCCACGACAAGCTCTTCATATAGCTTCTTCGCTGTGCGCCGATCACGCCGCCGAAGGGCCAGATCATGATCGAAAAGTTCCCGCAGACGCGCCTCGAACTGTGCGTTCAGCTTGGACCCAACACGCGGTTGCCGTCTCCGATACCGCGGTTGCTCCGGGTCCTTCAGATACTTTTTGATCGTCGTTCGCGAAATCCCCGTCTCGCGCGCCACGGAATGGATGCTGCGCCCATCCCCCAAGATCCAACCACGGATCTTCATTGCCGGTTCCATCAGTAACACCTGCTCTTCCTCCGTGCCCAAAGCGCACGGACGTTAACAATGCAGGTGGGTCAGTTTTAGATGATCATAACCCACCCAAGTGGGTCACTTTTGCATGCCGATTCACAACCAAAGCCCGAGACGTTGCCGAAGGGGATGGCGGTGGCCAGACAGCCTTGCGCCTGTCTTGCGCCGCTTGCCCCGGATCACGGTGCTGATCTTCAAGACGCGCGTCCGTAAAACCCGATCCGCTCTTCATCGGAAAACTGCACGCCGGGGCGTTCATAGTAAGACAGCACCGCGATGATGCGGGCGCGCGATCCCTTGACCGGAGTCACGCGGTGGGCCGTGTTGCGGCCCTTGAACACGTTCACGGTTCCCGGTGTGACCGTCATCAGGCGTACCGCGTCGTCCTGTCCGCTGAGCAGCCGGGCCACGCCCTCGTAATTGGGATCATCCGCGCTGCGCAGGTCCGAGCGGTAGGCAAATGCGCCGCCCTCATCGGGGGGCTGCAGCAGCAGGGTGGTGGTGAATTCAGAGCGATCGAAATGCCAGTTCAGCTCCTGACCTTCGTGATAGGACATCACGTTCAGCCGGGCCATGGTATCCTCCATCTGATACAGCACCTCCTTGTCCATGGTGGCCGCGATGAACTGGGCAAAGGGGGCCCATTGATAGAGTTTCAACACGGCGCTCCCCTCGATCTGATCGCCGCAGATCGTGTGGTTGGAGGTGCGAAACCGGGTCAACGCCGGGTGATCCTCGGCCAGGCCCGGAATGGATTTCAGGAAATAGATGTTATGCTCGCGCTCGTGCAGGAAGCTTTCGGTCTCAAAGCGGGGGGCAAAATGATCGGCTTCGCTCTGTGCGATCTCGGGGCGCATGAACCCGTCGAGGTTGAACATGTTGTCCCGGGCCAGATCGGCGCGACAGCGCGCCACCAGCGCCTCCCACTCGGGGGTGCCGGGCTTGTCCAGTGGAAAGCGGTCAAGGTCGAGGATATCGCGCATGAAAACTCCTGTGATGTCTGGCTGCACTGTGCGGCAAAGGATGTGACGGGCCAATCAAGATGATCTAGGGTTGCGAAAGATAATCTTTTGGAACGCGCTGATGAGACTGCCCCCATTGAATGCCCTTCGCGCCTTTGAAGCGGCTGCGCGCACAGGGAGTTTCACCGCAGCTGCCAAAGAGATTGGCGTCAGTTCGGCGGCGATCAGCCAACAGGTGCGCAACCTCGAATCCTATCTTGGGCGCAAGCTGTTCTTTCGCAACAACAACCAGATTCAGCTGACGGACGGGGGGCGCGATCTGTATCAGAACGCGGCGGCGGCGTTGAACCAGATCGCCACCTTTACCTCGGGTCTGCGCGATCCGGGCGGGCCGCGCCCGCTGGTCATCTCGGCGCTGCCTTCGCTGGCGGATCGCTGGCTGCCGGGGTTGCTGGCGCGGTTCGAGGGGGCCTCGGTGCGGTTGCGGGTCGAGGAGGACCCGGTTGATCTTGAGAACGAGGGGATCGACATGCGCTTTACCTATGGCGCACAGACCTATCCGGGACTCTGGAGTCAGCCGTTGTTTCGCGATGAGGTGGTGCCGATGGCCGCCCCGGCTCTGGCTGCGGACTGGGATGCGGCGGTGCCTGAATTCCGCAGGCTGCGGTTGATCCAGATGGATTGGGGCCCCAGTTTTTCCACCATGCCGACCTGGTCGGACTGGTGCCGGGCGCGCGATCTGGCCGCGCCGGAGAGGATCGCAATAACGGTGCCGGGCAACGCGGCGGCTCTGGCCCTGGCCGAAGCCGGTGCCGGCGTGGCACTTGGGCAGACCGTGCTGGCGCAGACCGCGATGGCCTCGGGACGGCTGGTGCGGTTGTCACAGGTGACGATCCCCCTGCATCAGCCCTATGTCGTGGTGATCAGCCATGCCCGCCTTGCGCTGGGGCGGGTGCGACGGATGCTGGATGCGCTGGAGATGGTTGCTTGACGCGGGGTAAACTTGCCGTAAAAGACTGATCTGCAATGTCGCTTTGGACGTAATTCTATACAAAATTGGCAAAGCATCGCCCCGCGACCTATCTACTGTGATGCGGGTCAAAAAGGAAACGACCATGAACATCCATTCGCCATCCATCAACAACGATCCTGATCGTTCCGAAGCCGTTGCTGCGCTGAATACGTTGCGCCTCTGGGCGCGCAGCGCATCCGAAGCCGAGATCGTGGAACTGGATCCCTCGGTTGCGAACCTTGTTCCCGGTGTGCTGGCTTCGCAATACCCGGCGTTTTCGCGCGATTACCCGGACGGTTTTGCCGTGGACCGTGCCTATAAGGAGACGCTGCCCGATCTGCAGAACGGCCCCTCCAGCCTGATCCGTGGCGCGAAACAACAGATTCAGCATGTGGGAATCTCGAATTTCCGGCTGCCGCTGCGGGTTCAGACCCGCGACAACGGTCCGCTGACGCTTGAGACCTCGGTGACCGGAACAGTCAGCCTTGAGGCGGACAAGAAGGGCATCAACATGTCCCGGATCATGCGCTCGTTTTACAAACACGCCGAAGAGACCTTCAGCTTTGAAGTGATCGAAGCGGCGCTGGATGACTACAAATCCGATCTGGGATCGTTTGATGCACGCATCCAGATGCGATTTTCCTTTCCCATGAAGATCGAGAGCCTGCGCTCGGGGCTGGCGGGCTATCAGTATTACGATATCGCGCTGGAACTGGTCGAAAAGAATGGCCTGCGTCAGAAGATCATGCATCTGGACTATGTTTACAGCTCGACCTGCCCCTGTTCGCTGGAGTTGAGCGAGCATGCGCGCGCCACGCGCGGTCAACTGGCCACGCCGCATTCGCAACGCTCGGTGGCGCGGATTTCCGTGGTGCTGGACCCGGCAGCGGATGTGTTGTGGTTTGAAGACCTGGTCGAGGCCTGCCGTCGCGCGGTGCCGACCGAAACCCAGGTGATGGTCAAGCGCGAGGATGAACAGGCCTTTGCCGAGCTGAACGCGGCCAACCCGATCTTTGTCGAGGATGCAGCGCGTCTGTTCTGCGCGGTGTTGCAGGCCGATCACCGGATCGGGGATTTCCGCATCATCGCCAGCCACCAGGAAAGCCTGCACAGCCATGATGCGGTGTCGGTTCTGACCGAGGGCGAAACCTTCGAGCAGAACAGCCTGGACCCCAGGCTGTTCTCGACACTGTTTCACGTGGGCTGAGCAGGGCGTCTGACCCCGGTCCCAGGCTGAAATCCGCATGTTTTGCGCGCGTCCCGGAGCTATTCGGGGCGCGCGTTTTCTTGTGGGAAATGCGCCTGATGCCGCAGTGCAGCATTTTATGCTTCGCCGCAGCGGGGATCTGTGGCATAAGGGGGCAGTTTTGTACGCTTTGGAATCATCTGAGCCAAAGCAAGGAGTATGGATGCACCAACTGGTTGCCCGGGCCACCGATGTCACCCGTCTTTGGATGTCTTGCGCCCAACTTGCATCGGACACGCAGTTCGTGATCGCCATGCGCATGATGGGGATGGGCGGCACATGGTCGGTCCCGTCCAATGAAGCCACCGAGATGCTCTCGGAAAAACTGCCCGCCTTTACCGAGGCATTCGTGGCCGGAACTCTGAGCGTCTGGGCCGGCAAAAGCCCGGAAGAGATAGGACGCGCTACACTTGAACCCCTGTCGGACACCGCGCGCAGCAACCGCCAACGTCTGGCGCAATATGGTCCCCGTCTGCCGGGACTGCCTTTGACGACGGCAGATGATGCGTAAAAGGAGCACATGACGATGAACATGATGAACCCACTCGAGACGCAGGCGAAACTGTCGGCGGCCTGTTTCAAGATCGTTGAACAGACGCTGACCAGCCAGATCCAGATCCTGCACATGATGACCGATGCGATGCTGAAGGCACCGCTTGTTCCGGTGCGCGCGTTCCAGGTCGCTGGCGTCGAGCCGGCTCAGGCTCCGGTGGCCAAGAAGGAGCGGGTCAAGGCGAAAACCAAGACCAAGGCCAAAAGCAAGGCCAAGGCCAAGGCCAAGGTTGCAAAAGCGCCCAAAGCCAAGGCCGCAGCCAAGGCCGCGCCCGCCGTGGTGGTTGTGGCGGACCCTGCGCCCCAACCAAAGGCGGCAGCCAAGCCCAAACCCGCGCCTGCCGTGGCTGCGGCTGTTGCGGTGGAACCTGTGGTCAAAACGCAGTCGGCCGCTCCGGCAAAGCCTGCGCGCAAAAGACGTGCGCCTTCCACGCCACCGGCGATGCCCGCAGCTTCTGCCAAAAGCTGAGCCCGAAAGCCGCGCAGAGCGTGGCTTGACAGCAGCGGATGGGCAAGCCAACGCTCGGCCCCATGGTAGACCTACGCCCTGTCGGATATGTGATTGGCCTTCTGATCGCCGTTTTGGGCGGCACGATGCTGTTGCCGATGCTTGTCGATCTGGCGGAAGGGCAGGGTCATTGGACGGCCTTTGCAGAAAGCGCGATGATCACGATCCTGATCGGAGTGCTGATGGCACTGGCCTGCTCGAATTCGGTCGGGCAAGGCCTCACGATCCAGCAGACCTTTCTTCTGACCTCGACGGTCTGGCTTGCGTTGCCGGTCTTTGGCGCGCTGCCCTTCATGCTGGGCGCCACCGAACTGCGCTTTGTGGATGCGTTCTTCGAGGCGATGTCGGGGCTGACCACCACGGGTTCCACGGTGCTTTCGGGGCTGGAAGAGATGCCGCATGGATTGCTGTTGTGGCGGGGATTGCTGCAATGGCTGGGCGGAATCGGTATCATTGTTGTGGCGATGGTGTTCCTGCCGGAACTGCGTGTGGGGGGGATGCAGATCTTCAAATCCGAAGGCTTTGATACCTTTGGCAAGATCCTGCCCCGCGCGGGTGAAATCGCGCAGCGGATTTCCGTGATCTACCTGTCGCTCACGATGATCTGTGCGCTGGCCTATCTGGGCTCGGGGATGGATGCGTTTGATGCAACGGTTCATGCGATGACCACCATCGCGACGGGCGGGTTCTCGAATTATGATGCCTCGTTCGGCGTGTTCGGCCCTGTCACCGAATACCTGGCGGTGATCTTCATGATGCTGGCGGCCTTGCCCTTCGTGCGCTTCGTGCAACTGACCGCAGGCACGGCGCAGCCCTTGTTGCATGACCCGCAGATCCGGGGCTTTTTCGCCACGGCCGTGGTTCTGGTGCTGTGCATCAGCCTGTGGAAGATGAGCACGATCGAAATCGGGGGCGAAGAGGCGTTTCGCAAGACGCTGTTCAACACGGTGTCGCTGCTGACGGGAACGGGCTATGCCAGTGCGGATTATATGCAATGGGGCGGTTTTGCGATCGCGGTGCTGTTTTTCACCGGCCTGATCGGGGGCTGCGCGGGATCAACCGCCTGTTCGATCAAGATCTTCCGGTATCAGTTGCTGATTTCCTCGATCCGCGTGCAGGTGGCGCGCATTCGCTCGCCCAATGGGGTGTTCGTGCCGCGCTATGACGGGCGCCCGGTCAGCGAAGAGGTTCTGAATTCGGTGATGTCGTTCTTCATTTTCTTTATCGTGACCCTTGGCCTGTTGTCCGTGGCGCTGGGCATGACGGGTCTGGATTTCACCACATCCGTGTCGGGCGCGGCGGCGGCCCTTGCCAATATCGGCCCGGGTCTGGGCGACCAGATCGGGCCGACCGGCAATTTTGCCGGTCTGGGGGATACCGCCAAATGGATGCTGGCCTTTGCCATGTTGCTGGGGCGGCTTGAACTGCTGGCGGTGTTCGCCATTTTCACCATTCGTTTCTGGAGGGCCTGAGGCCATGACACGACCACTTGGTGCACAGATTTCCCATATGCTGAAACACCGGGATGTCGACGTGATCTTCGGCATTCCCGGAGTGCATAACCAGGAGATGTATCGCGGCATTGAGGAGGCGGGCATCACCCATGTTCTTGCGCGCCACGAACAGGGGGCGGGCTTCATGGCCGATGGCTATGCGCGCGCCACGGGCAAGCCGGGGGTGGCCTATGTGATCACCGGGCCGGGGCTGACGAATGCGATGACGCCGCTGGGGCAGGCCTATTCGGATTCCGTGCCGGTTCTGGCGATCTCATCCTGCCTGGAGGATGTGGCGGCGCAGCGCGGGCAATTGCACCAGATGCGCGATCAGCGCGCCGCCGGTGCTGCGGTCTGCGAGTGGTCCGAAGAGGCGCGCTCTGCCGCTGCCGCTTATGCGTTAATTGAACGGGCGTTCACTGAATTCGCCTGTGACAGGCCGCGCTCGAAACATCTGCAGGTGCCGATACCCCTGCTTGAGGCGCAGGCCGAGGATCCGCCGGCACCCGCAGCGCGCGCCGTTGCGCCGCGCGCGCGGGATGGCGATCTGGAGGCGGCGGTGCGGGCCGTTCTGGCCGCCGACAAGCCTTTGTTCATCTTTGGCGGCGGTGCGCGTGGCGGGGCCGAGGCGATTGGCCCGCTTCTGGAGATGACGGGGGCGGCAAGTTTCACCACCTATGCCGGGCGCGGTTTGGTGGCACCGGACCAGCCCTTGTCCTTTGGCGCCTTCCTGGCGCGCCCGGACAGCGATGCGGTGATTGCCGAGGCCGATCTGGTGATCGTCGTGGGCAGCGAATTGGGC
>NZ_JBASXK010000003.1:0-5217 GCF_049276915.1 Aestuariivita sp.
GCCAGATCGACTATGTGGCTGTCTATGATGACAAGGTAAGCGGCCCGCCTGCCGGCCCGCCACAAGGCCCGCCTGCCGGTCCGCCTCCCGGTCCGCCAGAAGGTCCTCCTCCTGTGGTTCCCCCAGAAGGTCCTCCTCCTGTGGTTCCTCCTGTCGTTCCCCCAGCTCCGCCTCCTGGCCCCGGTCCTGACGGCATCGTAACCGGTGACGACACGGGTAACCTGATCGACGACGCGTATACCGGCGATCCGAATGGCGATTTTGTGGATGCAGGTGACGCGATCTTCCCGCGCGTTGGCTCGGATGATGACATCATCCTGGCTGGCGGTGGCGATGATACCATCGAAGCCGGTGAAGGCCGTGACCTTGTTGACGGTGGCGACGGCGATGACCTGATCAACACGGATGCCGATCTGCTTTCCGGTCTGCCTGACCTGGGCTTTCCATCCTATAACGGTTTGCCTGCGGTTCCGGCCGATCCGATCCCGGACGATGATCTAGACACCGTCTTTGGCGGCGCGGGCGACGACACGATCAACACCGGTGACGACGCCGATGTGATCTTTGGCGGCACCGGCGATGACAGCATCAACGGCGGTCTGGACGCTGACCTGATCGAAGGGAATGAAGGCGACGACTTCATTCTCGGTGGAGAAGGTTCGGACACGATCCTCGGCAACGAGGGTGACGATACCATCTACGGCGGCCTTGGACCTGGCTTCCCGGATGCCACCAACATTCGCGACGACCTGCCCGGTGCCCTTGCAGATCCGCGCCCTGACAACGGCCTGGACGTGATCGAAGGCGGTGCCGGCAACGACCTCATCTTCGGTGAAGACGACAATGACACCATCTCGGGTGGGGCCGGCAACGACACCATCGACGGCGGTATCGATCAGGACAACATGTCCGGCGGGGATGACCGTGACACCTTTGTCAACGTCAACCAGGGTGATATTGTCGACGGCGGCGAGGGGTTCACCTCGTCTCCTGATGACGATTTCGACACGCTCGATCTGCGCGGCTCGGCGCTGAATTCGAACCCGGGCGGAACGCTCAATGTCCAGCTGGACGAGTTCAACCCCGAGAACGGTACGGTGACATATCGTGACGCCGACGGCACGATTACCGGGACGCTTGACTTCGTCAACATTGAAGAGGTCATTCCCTGCTTCACGCCTGGCACCAGGATTGCCACGCCACGTGGGGAACGCCTGGTCGAAACGCTTGAAGTCGGTGACAAGATCATCACCCGCGACAACGGCATCCAGGAGATCCGCTGGATCGGTGCACGCACGCTGACAGGTGCCGAAATGGCGCAGGCCAGCCACATGCAGCCCGTGCTGATCCGTCAGGGTGCATTGGGCAACGGTCTGCCCGAACGTGACATGATGGTCTCTCCGAACCACCGCGTTCTGGTGGCCAACGACAAGACAGCGCTTTACTTCGATGAAAGCGAAGTCCTGGTCGCGGCCAAGCACCTGACCGGTCTGGACGGGGTCGATATCGTCGAAGCGTCAAGCGTGACCTATATCCACTTCATGTTCGATCAGCACGAGGTTGTTCTGTCGGATGGTGCATGGACCGAAAGCTTCCAGCCGGGCGATCATTCGCTGGCCGGGATCGGCGATGCCCAGCGTCAGGAGATTTTCGAACTGTTCCCTGAACTGAGCACGGCGGAAGGCGTCAATGCCTATCAGGCCGCGCGCCGGTCGCTGAAGCGTCACGAGGCCTTCCTCGTCGTAAACTAAGAATGCAGCCTCCGCGCGATTGGGGGGCTGTTCGTTGCGGAATTCTGAAAAGCGGGGCAGGGAACTGCCCCGTATTTTTTTTATGCGCGTCGGGGGTTTTGTCGCCGCCATATGGCCCAGTCTTCGGGCGTGTCCAGATCCGCACGCGCGCGCCCATCCGGCAAAGCGATCAGCGCGACCTCTGAACCGGCCAGCGCCATCAGCTCCTTGGCACCGCCATCTCCGCGCAGGGCGGCGATTGCCGGAAACAGCGCCTTGCGAAAAACAACGGGATGCCCCGGCTTTCCATCCTGCGTCGCGCCACGCCAGATCAGGGTTTTGGACGTGATATCAACGGCATCAAGGACAGATTTGATGTCACCCTCTGTCAGGTCCGGCAGATCCGCCAGAACAACCATGACCGCTTCAGCCCTGTCGGGCACAGCACCAATCGCAGTTCTGAGCGAGGCATTTATGCCCTCGGTCGCCTCGGCCACTTCGACCCGCATGACCGGTTCATCCGCCAGCACATCATGGCGCGCATGGGGGGCCGGCGGCAGCGCGACGATCACCTCTGCATCGCTGCTCCTGCGCGCCAGCCGCACCTGCCGCAGGATCAGCGGCATGCCGTCCACCTGTTCCAAAAGCTTGTCCACCCCGCCCATGCGCGACGACTGACCAGCCGCCAGAACGATGATCGGGATGTCATGGCGCACCTGTTTTATCCTTCGCTTGCCTGAGCCCCAAGCCTAGCGGCTGGGACCAGCATGCGAAAGGTCAGCCTGAGCCGCTCCTGAACGCTGGCGCTTCACCCGCGCATCCGCGCCCCGTCCGCGTCGAACAAAGGCGTGGTGATGACCCGCGCCTTGCGCATCGAGCCGAGGATTTCGATCTCGACCTCCAGACCCTCGGCAATCCGCTCAACCGGCAGGAAGCCTTGTGCGATCGACTTGCCCGCCCAGTGCGAATAGCCCCCCGAAGTGCAGAACCCCACAACCGCGCCATCCAGCCAGATCGGCTCATAGGCGTTCACGTCGGCATCATCCGCATCGACCTCGAACGCACAGAGCTTGCGCGTCGGACCTTGCACGCGATCCGCTTCAGCCGCCGCGCGCCCGATGAAATCGCTGTTCTTCTTGAAGGAAATGAAGCGATCCAAGCCGGTCTCGGCGGCGGTGTAATCGGGCGAAAACTCCGACAGCCACGAACCGAAGAACTTGTCCAGCCTCAGCGACATCATCGCGCGCATGCCGAAGGGTACCATTCCATGGGGCTGGCCTGCGGCCCACAACGTCCACCAAAGCTGGCGCTGCGCCATCGGATCACAATAGATTTCATAGCCCAGATCGGCGGTATAGCTGACCCGCTGCACGATGCAGTCGGTCTGGCCCACGGTGATCCGGCGCACATCCATAAAGCGCATGTCACTGATATCGGCGCGCGTGCAGGCGGCTAGAACCTCGCGCGATTTCGGCCCGGCAATCTGAAATCCGTTCCGCTTATCACTTATATTCTCGATGCTTACGCCATCTTCTGCATGTTGCAGGAACCAGCGCATGTGAAAGGCTTGCGACCCGTAGGACGCGGTCAGCTGAAACTCTTCCTCGCTCAGGCAGGACACGGTGAAATCACCGATCAGCTTGCCCTTGGGTGACAGCATCGGCGTCAGAGACAACCGCCCTTGCTGAGGCACACGGCCGGCCATGATCCGGTCCAGCCAGGCGCGCGCCTTCGGACCCTTGATCAGGTATTTGCCAAAGTTATGCACCTCGTTGATGCCCACGCCCTCGCGCACGCCGCGCACTTCGCGCCCCGTGGCCCCAAACGCATCCGAGCGCCGGAACGAAGGGGTTTCATACGTCGGCTCATCGCCTTGGGCAAAATAGTTCACGACTTCCAAACCGAACTGCTGACCCCAGACCGCGCCCATATCCGAGAAAATCTCATACATCGGCGTCGTGCGATTGGGTCGCGCGGCGGGCAGTTCCTCGTTTGGATACGAGACCGAAAAGCGGCGCTGATAATTTTCGATCACCTTGGGCAGGGTATAGCCTGGGCTGATCCAGTCGCCAAACCGCGCCACATCCATGGCCATCGTGTCGCGCTCGGTCTCGCCCTCGATCATCCATTGCGCCAGCATCAACCCCACGCCGCCGCCTTGCGAAAAGCCCGCCATCACACCGCAGGCCGACCAGTAATTGCGCACGCCGGGGACGGGGCCCACCAGAGGGTTGCCATCCGGCGCAAAGGTGAAGGGGCCGTGAATGACGTTTTTCACACCGGCGCGTTCCAGATCGGGAAAGCGCTTGTAGGCAAAGGTGATGCTGTCCTCGATCTTGTCGAAATCATCCGCCAGAAGATCCTGACCAAAGGACCAGCTGGTTCCGTCCACCGCCCAGGGGCGGCAGGGTTGTTCATAAAACCCGATGCACAGGCCACGCCCTTCCTGACGCAGATAGCTTTCTCCCGCCGGGTCCATCACATGGGGATGTTCCTTGCCCTCGGCCATCATCTGCACGATCAGCGGCACCTCTTCGGTGACGATGTACTGATGCTCCATGGGATGCAGCGGGAAATAGATGCCCGCCATCGCGCCCACTTCGCGCGCCCAGAGACCACCGGCATTCACCACATGTTCGGCATGCACCGTGCCCTTGTCGGTGACCACATCCCATGTGCCATCCGCACGCTGGTTGGTTTCGCGCACCATGCAATGGGTCTCGATCGTCGCCCCGCCCATGCGCGCGGCCTTGGCATAGGCATGGGTTGTGCCCGATGGGTCCAGATGCCCGTCCAGCGGATCCCAGAGCGCGCCGATAATCCCATCGATATTGGTCACAGGGGCCAGCGCGCGGATCTCTTCGGGTCCGACGATCTCGGTCTCCAGCCCCATGAAGCGGTGCTTGGCGCGCTCGGCCACCAGCATGTCGAACCGATCCTTGTTGTCGGCCAGCGTGACACCCCCGACATGGTGCAGCCCACAGGACATGCCCGTGATCTCTTCAAGCTCCTTGTAAAGCCGAATGGTATAGCCCTGAAGTGCCGCCATGTTGGTGTCGCCATTCAGCGTATGAAACCCGCCCGCCGCATGCCAGGTCGACCCCGAGGTCAGATCCGAGCGTTCGATCAGCATCACGTCCGACCAACCCAGCTTGGTCAGGTGATAGAGCACGGAACATCCGACGACGCCTCCGCCAATGACGACAACGCGGGTGGTGGTTTTCATGCGACTCTCCGATTTGATGTTGTGCGCAGCTTTGCCAAAAGCGGCGAAACTGACTGGCTTGAAAACGACATATTCTGACGTTTGGTGGTATGTCATCCTGGAATCGCTGCGCCGGACACGGCGTTTGTGCTCTTGTCAGGGCGCGTATTCTCGTCCTTGATCAGCCAAGGATGGCACAGAGACTCAAAGACAGACTCACGCAGCTTTATGAAGGCGCTTCACCCGGTGCGCGGCGGTTCAGATATGCGCTGATCATCTTTG
>NZ_JBASXK010000004.1:0-5604 GCF_049276915.1 Aestuariivita sp.
TTAGCGATCCTGAAATGTGGACGCAAAAACCCCGTTTTCTTTGAAGTTTCAAATGGATACGCTGGCTTCGCGCTGCCAATTGTGTACGGGTCAAACGCAATAGCATTGGCTGCAGCAAGCGCCGCAATATCTTCGTGTTTCAAAATTGCAGCCCCTGGTGCAGCGGATTTCAACAAGTTATGATGGATCTATACAATGCCACCGAACTCTCAAATCAGTGTTCTTTATACGCGATTCCTGACGTAGGGACAATCAAAAGCTGATCACCCATCTCAGCTTTATGCAGGTCTCCGCACGCGATGCCCGGAATTTGAGCATGTATGGACTGCACACCGCAAAAAGAGATCAAGCTGGAAGACATGTCTTTCGAGTTTCGGCCCAGTGACGAAATTCAAAAATTATAACTTTAAATCAATAGATTAGAATTCCATGAAGGTTCTTCTTGCGTCCTTTCTCGACCAATCCTGTGCGCCGCAGCCTTGTGATCCTTTGTGTTGCGATCGGAAATAGAATTACATGACGCCCGAAATCTTAAAGAAATTGTAATGGTTATGTGAAGGATTCGGATTGCGACAGTAAATCTGGGGATTCCCGTGAACGCAGATCGCCCGGTTCCAAAGCACCAGGAAGTTCAGGTCGTCATGACCCGTGCATATCGAACTTTGCGCGGCAAAATGAATTGATCTCAGTGTCATCACACCAAACCTTACCGCGCGGATGCGCCGGGAAAGACTGGTCATCCGGCAACTTGCTCAAAAGGTGGCGAGCGTAGAGATCTGACAAAGCTTTCCCCGCCGCGTTAACGGCCCGCGCGCCTCTTTGTTCATATCTCAACGCAAGATGGCAAGGATCGCGCCAACTTTTGCGTAAGGAGGCCAGCATGCCCATTTCTGACAAATTCGACACTCATCAAACAGGGCTGAACAGTCCGATCCAAGGCGGTTTCGACATCACGCCCGATGACAGCGGCGAACTGGCCGAAGTAACCCGAGCGTTGATGGTGACGACATCTGGCGACGTAGCGGTCGAGCTTCGAAATGGTGATCTTCTGACCTTGCCGGGTCTTATGCCAGGTGCGATCTACCCTCTGCGCATCCAGCGTGTTTTTGCGACAGGGACGACGGCGACGGGCCTCAAGGGGTTGGTCTGATGCTGGGCGTTTCCGTCGGCTTGCAGGCCCCGTGGAGTATGCGCAGACCCGTGGCGCTTCCTGATGGCTTTGACTGGGACCTGCAGCGGTTTGGATTTGGGTTCTTTCGGATCGGATCCAGATACGGCGTGGATGTCGCGCCGCGTGATCTGGTGAATTCGCAGATTTGGACGGGGGCTGCGATCCATGTGGATGGGGTTTTGGGCGATGATGCCAACTCTGGTCTGGGCGCGCAGGATGGCGATTTTTCAGATGCAAAGCGAACGATTCATGCAGCTTTCCTGGCTGGGAATGCCACCAACGCTCCGTATCGCGTCTTGGTCAAAGCCGGGAACCTGGAGGAAACCGCCTTTACGCGCAACGGAAATGAAGAGCCTGACCAACCAGTGGCCGTTATCGGTTGGGGGGGCGCAGTGCGCTATCGTACCGGACCCCATGTGGTGAATTGGACTGTATCGGGTGGAACATATGCAGCGGCTGCCAGCGGTGTGCAGCGGGTGTTTCGCACGGATATCCTGACCCCGGAAGGTCAGTACAGCGAACTGACCGAAGTGCCCGATGTCGCCGCATGTGCTCTCACGCCTGACAGCTGGGCGCGCGAGGGAACAGATGTGCATGTCAACATAGGCGGCGCACCTGGGCCAGAGGATATCGCGCTGATCCGATCCTTCCACGGCGCGCGCTTCCTGACTCATGCCGAGGATTTCTATCTGGAAAACATCCATATCGAGGGCGGCATTACCGGCGCGCTGCATTTTGATGCGGTCGCAGAGCGGAACATCGTGGGCGTAAACTGCTCATTTCGCTATTCCGCGCCATCCAATCCAGCGGCTCCGCTTGACGCAGCGCGGGTGCGTCGGACAGATGGCCTGATCGCCTTCTTTGGCTGTGATGCCAGTCAGGGCGCAAAGGATGGTTGGTCATTTCACGAAGATGGCACGTCCGGCATGCATGTGCTTCTGGTCGATAGCACGGCGCATCGCAACGGGAGCGGTGGCGCACAATCCTGTAACGCGATGACCGTTCATGACTCGGCACGGGGCATCGTTTTGAATGGTGACTATGGCTTGTCGCGCAACGGGACCGAGGTCCATTGCATCCAATCAACGCGCACATGGCTTGCCGGCGCGCGCGCCGAGGCGCGGGATGTGGATGGAACGTCGGTGGCGTATAAATGTTCCAATGCGTCCTTCATGTGGCTGCAGGATTGTGTGGCGGATGCGTCGGGCTCGGTCGAGAACTATGCTTTGGAGGCTAATGCCGGCACGGTTTTCATACGTGATTTCACGGCGATTGACGGCACGGTTGCGGTATCTCTCGGGGGGTCCGTCACACCGTTCTGAGCCAACCTTATGGCCAGCTCGGACCAGTCGGGGATCAATTCGGGCTGTTTCGGGCGTGTTTCGCACTGTGTCAGCGCATCGGGGTCACCATAACCGATGATCTGAGGGGCGCGGGGGTGACAAAGCCGGTCCGGGCCAAGGATCGGCAGGCCAAAGTGACGATACAGCAGCATCCGGTTCGAGTTGGTTGTCTGGTATTCGATTCCGGGTGCGTCGATATATGGGGCCAGCCCGATATCCGCATGCGCGATGTGGCCGAGGGTGACCTCAAAGCTTTGCTCTCCATGCCAGGTGATGTTGGTTCTTTTCGGAGGCCTCTGTCTGAGGCGTCCGAGGACATGGATATCCCAGTTTGGTCGCTGATCGGCGATGCGCGACAGGGCATCGAGGTCAATCTGCGTTGATCCGGCACAAACCGCCTTTGTGCCAACGCTTGAATAGGGTGAACTCGGGACGTTCTTCAGCAGATGATGCGGGATGCCCATCGGATCGCAGGTCACATTCCCATGGCCAGCAAAGCGATCTGCCAGAAGCGGGCTGGCGGTGCTGATCCGGGTAAAGCACCTGGCATTGGCCTCTTCGGCATGGATAAGCACTTCGGGAGCATTGAGAAGGCTGACATCATCATTCACCCGGAAGATACGCGGCACATTTGGCGCGTATTCAGCCAGGATCGGGGCAAGGAGAACCGGCAGGCCACTTTCGCAGATCACAAGATCCGTCCGCGCGAGGGGCGCGCGAATGCGCGGTCGCCAATGCGCCGCGAAGATCGGCCAAAGCGGTTTCAGCAGTCGGTTGATCGCTTTGCTTGGTGTTCTGAACGGATGCACCGGGGGCAGGGCGTGAAGCGAACTGAGTGTTCCCGTCAATACCCTGTGTCCGATGTCTGGTTTCCGGTTCAGGGATGACAGACGTATGTCCCTTTTCAGGACAGAGACCCAGGAATACCCCACGCTCACATGCGTGACGTGCCAACCCATGCGTTGCAGATGATGCGATACCCAGAGCATGCTGGTTTGCCGGTTTTGCCCTGGAAAATGGCCCGTCAGGATGACGACGCGTTTCATGCATTCAGCCTTTGAGGTTTGCGCCAGCGCATCAGTGCCAGGCAGACGGTGTATAGGACCGTTCCGAACACCACTTGAGTCAGAAATGCCGGTATGGCTGTCAGTCCAGCGAACATATCGGATGTCATGATCAGAACCGTGGCCATCAGCGCGCCTGCAAACAGGGGGCGGGCAAGAGCGGTCAGGTCGGACGTGACCATGTCCAGCCGGGGCAGGGCGCGGCTCAGATACCAGATCCCGTTGAGGACAGCCGCCGCAGACAGAGCGCTGGCGGTTGATGTGGCCGAGATCGTCAGCATCGGTGCTGCAAGCAATGTGGCAAGACCCAGCAACAAGGCCGCGCGCAAGAGCACAAGGCGGGTATGGCCCTGCGCCGTCAGCGCCTGATTGAACGGCATGAGAAGTGCGCCCGTCAGGCCGAACAGGACAAGCGCTTCAAGGATCGGAGCGGCGTTTCTTGCGTGATCCGCTCCCACGGCCAGCGTGAGGACAGTCGGCGCGGTGGCAAATGTTCCCGCCCAGATCCAGATCGAGATGTCCGAGGTCAATCTGAGCTGGTCCTGCAGTGTTTGAAAGAAAGCGGCCCCGGTATCCCGGCGCAGCTGGGGCAGCGCAATGAAGCGCAGTGGCGCGATTGCAAGCGCGTCGATCAGAGACAGGATGCGCGTTGCGATCTGGAACGCACCTGCCGCAGACATCCCCAGGCACAGACCGACGGCCAATTGCGCCAGCGGGATCAGTGCAGAGGACAGAAGATCCCGAGCCGCGATCTGGCTGGTTTTTCCAAGGATCAGTCTCAGGGCGCGCCATCGTGCTCGGCCCTTGGGTGCCCATCGTGCAAGCATCAGGGACAGCGCACAGTTAAGTCCGGCGTTCAGCACCGCGAACCCAACCAATGCCCAGACGCCCAAGCCAAAGGTCAGCAGGGTCAGCGCAAGCCCTGCTGCAAGCGTTTGCGTGGTGATTGTTCGCAGGGCCAAATTGCGCAGAGCCATTTCCCTGCGCAGCAGACCCTCAGACACGGCGCTGACGCCATTGAGAACCGGGATCACGGCGAGCGCCATGAGGATTGGTGCCCGAAACATCAGGCCAGTGATCAGCAGAAGGGCACCGATCCCAAGGCCCAGCATGAGCGATAGCGCAAACAGAGCGTCAAGCCTCTGATGCCGGTGCCCGAAAAGGATCACCGTATCCGCGATGCCCGCTTTGTGCAGGCCTTGCGTCAGCCGGATCGGCGCAAATGCAGTGGCGAAAAGGCCGATTTCGATCAGTGAGAGATAGCGCGCCGCGATCAGGAACAGGATCGCGCCGATGCCGACACGCGACCATTGCAGTGCAAAGGACCAGACGCGCGCTCTCATACCGGCACCTTGGTGGAGCCGGGCCGGTCAAGGACACGCATGAGGGGGCGCTCGATTGTCAAATGGGTCAACAGGCCGACCGCGAGCGCCAGAACGCAAACGGTGGCGACATAGATGCATGCTCCGGTGAGGGTTGCGGGAAGGATCGGGAGAAGAAGGAGCGTCGCGGCCCGCAGCGTGAAGCGATGCGAGAGATAGAGAGCGAAGGATGAATCCCCCATCAACAGACTTGGCCAGCGCCATATCGGGCAAAGCAGCGTACCGGCGGCGACCATAAGTGTGGCGGGCAGGCCTGCGGCGATAAAGCGGGGCAGCGGCAGCGGATCCAGCGCGATGAGAAGCGCGAGGCCAGTGGCAAGACAGATCACCGCAGCTGTTGTGCTTGGCATGAGCCAGCCGCTTTGCCAGAGCCGCGCCAGCACAATGCCGAACAGGAATTCAACGATCAGGGGGTTGGTCCAGAAGGTAAACGCGGCCGTGTCGAAGCTGAACAGCAAACCCATTGTGGCAAGGCCGGCAATTCCGATGCCGAGTGATACAAGGGGGCGCGGCAACGCAAGGCACAGCGCAAGCAAGGCGTAAAAGAAGATTTCGTAATTCAGCGTCCACCCCAACGACAGCACAGGTGCGATGCGCCCGTCAGCGCGCTCATAGGGAAAGAACGTGTATGAGCTGAGGATCTG
>NZ_JBASXK010000005.1:0-6606 GCF_049276915.1 Aestuariivita sp.
GTGCCAACATCGATCCGCGCGACAAATTCCAGACCATCAAGGTCAGCGAACCCGTTGATGCGGCGGCGTGCCTGAGCTTCGGGGGAATTGTCCTTGTCCAAGAGGCCGCGCGACGAATTGAGAATGCCCCGCACAAGGCTGCGGCCCATATTCGCCCAGTTCGGACCATTGGGGCTGTAAAGGCCGATCAGCGACCAGATCTTGCGCTTGGCATAGGGCCCGTCGAGCACCGTGTATTCGGCATCAAGATAAACAGACCCTGTGCTGCCCCTTTTGGCATAGCCGCCGGTCCAGCCCTGGCTGGGGTCGTCATACCCGCCGGGGCGCAGCGTCAGGCGTACCTTGGCCAGCGTACCCTTCGGGATGACATTGCTGTTTGATTGCGCGTCGTTGAAATCGTTCCAGAGAGACATGCGTGAAGTCCTTTCAGTTGGTGGTGTCGTTGGAGGGGGTGTTGGCCTGCGCCGGTGGGGGTGCCAGCGGTTCCGGGGCCGCATAGGAAAGGCGGCGGTCCGCAGGGATGAGCGGGCCCCGGATCTTGTCCATCAGCTTTCCGAGATGCGGAGGTTCGACCATGTCGAGACGCCCGGACCGATCCTTGGCCGGGAAACCCCAGGGATTGAGCGTGTGACAGACAAACCCGCGCTGAGGCGCTCCATCCTCGTCTGCAATGTCGGTCATGGTGATGACCTGGTCGACGATCCCGGGCAGTTCGAGCCCGGTTTTCGAGCCGTCGATCTGGGGCACGAAGATCTTGCGATTGAAGTCATCCAACTTCTGATCGAGGATGCCCACGAACCAGACATTCTTGCCGCGGGTATGCTGCAGATGCGTGAGCCACGCGATCATCTCGCGACCGTGCAACCCATAGGCCCCGCGCACGTCCGGCTTGCCTGTCTTTTCTGAGAGTGCCTCGGGCTGACCCTTGCACCAGCCAAAGCAGAGCCGACCCGCCACGGTGATCGAGTCGATGAACACTGTGTCGTATTTGGCCAGCACGGCTGGGTCGCCGTATTTCTCGCAGATCGCCTCGAAGTGCGCTTGGCTGTAGGGCTGATCGGCGCGCAGTGCCGGGTTGGGCCCACCGATGAACACTGCAAAATCCCGGCATTCCGTCCAGGTCCGCGGCCGGATCGCATCAATGGCCAGCCCCTCGATCGCAAGGTCTCCGGCCTCGAGGTCGAAAAACAGCGTGGTCGAGTGCAACAGTGTCCAGAGCAGCGATGTCTTGCCGATCCCGGACGGGCCAAAGATCACGCCCTTGATGCCGCGGTGTTCTGCCATGCGCTGGTCGGCGGTGATGATGGGGAGCGAACCGGTCATGTCGGCACCCGATCACACGGGGTGGTCTGGACGCTGTGCGTCAGGATCGCATCAAGACACCTCCCAAAGCTCCAGTCCGGATTGTCCGCCCAGAACTGGTCTGCCTGTCGCAGCGCGTTACGCCATTCGCGAAGGGCGCGTTGATCGTTGGCGATCTGCAGCTGGCGGATTTCGATGGCACGCTCAAACCCGGCGCGCGACAGCTGGCGCGTGGCGACAAGGCTGGTGCCGTCAATGTCCATGGCCACCGCAGCCGGAAGATGGAACGGCAAGGCCGCCTGCGCGGGCGCGGCGGATTTCTCCGCCTTGAGTTTGAGGCTGCGCGCACGCTGATCGATCCGCGTAACAACGCCGTCAATGCCTGCCAGATACTGACCATCCGCATCAATATCGTCCCAACGTTTGACAGCTGCCTCGCGCTTGTTGACCGCATGGCCTGCCATCACGTCGCCGATAATCTCGGCTACAACATCATTCAGTCGCATATGTCCCATTCTGGACCTCCTGTTCGTAAAGGGTGGTGAAGTCGGTGAGCCATGCCGCCGCGCGCCGCACGGGCGCGGTCTCAACGGCGTGGCGCGACGCTGGCGGAATGCGGCGGACCGCCTCCGACGGACTCGGCTGCTCGTCGATCCGCTCGACAATTTCCACGAGGCGTTCGTGAATGGCCCGATCTTCCTGGGTCCCAAACACCGCGATTTGGATGGCCTGCTGTTCGGGCGTCAGCGGAGCTGGCTTTGTCGCCTCGATCTGGCGGACGCTGTCCTGAACCCGCTGCAATCGGTCAAGTGAGCGTTGCAGCCGCTCTTCCGCTGCTTTGCGGACCGCAGACCGCGTGGGTTCTTCCCCGCGCTGCAGTTTTTCGTCGAGTGTCCGTCGTACAAAGCCAGGATCAGCGGCTTCAGCGTCCCGGATCAGGCGAGCGTCATGGATCTGGTCTCGCCGCAGACCGAGATCGGAAGCGGTCGTAACGTTGGAAGGTTCAACCTTACTTCGGCCGTGGCCCGCCACCTCGCCACGAGCCTGCGCAGCATCATACTCATTAGCGAGACGTCGCTTTGCGGCAGCTTCGATTTCCAGCGCATGGGCCTGCGCCCGATGCGCGGCACTGATAAGAGCGTCATGTGCATCCTTTGCCCGCCGCAGACGGGCTGCACGTTTTGCAACGTCGTAAGCAATGCCCGCCATCTCGCGTGCATCAAGAATTTCGGCCGAAGTCTTAGCATTCGAGAGCATGCTGGCCGCGCGATCGATCAGGCCGGGAAGGCTTAGATCGTTTTCGGGAACGGGAAGTAGTGCCGTCATTGATCGCCCTCCTGCGGGACAATCTCGACCTTCAGCGTGCCGGTGCGCACTGTGCGTGCCGGCTCAAAGCCCTCGCGAATTGCATCAGGCCAGGCCGTGTATTTGCGCTCTGACACCTTGAAGGTGATGTCGACATATTCGGCGAGGTCGTCGCCTGCAGCGCGGATGCGCGCGACCATGGCCGCCAGCTTTTCCTGATCCCAGTCGACGCGTTTGGGCAGATCTGCCACGACGGTGTAATCACCATCCGCGAGCCGCACCGTGCCGGTGTCCTTGCCGCAGGCCCGGCGCGCTTCGGCAGCGCGGGTGGCATAGCGCACTTCAAGGGCCGTGTTGAACCGCGCGCTCGCCATGCGCAGTTGCTTGGTTGCGTGGGCCAATTCAGCCTGCAGATCGGCCAGTAATTCCACCGGCATCTGCGCCAGTTCACCAGTCTGCATATTGAGCATGTCATCCACGCTCGGGGTGTTTTGGGGATAACTCATCGAAGGTCTCCGTTCTGGGGGAATGGGTCAGGCTGCCGCAGCAAGCTGCTTGACGGCCTGTTCGGTGCGGGATGTCTTGGGACGTGCGATGGCAAGGTAGGAAAACAGGTCGGGCCCAAGGCGCTCTTGAACGAGATGCACGAGACCGGTCCCTTCGCTCCAGAAGGCACGGTCACGTAGACATGCCAGTTCGACACGGGCATTCAGGTCCAAATCGGACGTGACCTTGTCGGCATCCACCGCGAGATGACCGCGGTGGTATTCCAGACGGTCGCCCGGCAAGGCCTGCGCCACCCAGGCACAGAACTGAATCTCGCTGATGGGCGACTTTTGACGGGTGATGGATGTGGGGCGCTTGCGCATTTTAATGACCTCCTGTTTGTCCATTACTCAGGCCCGCACAAAAACGTCCCACCCCGGGCCAAAGCCGGAGATGACGAGATGGGGTCGGAGGCGGCGAATGCGGCGATAGATGCTTGATCGGCTGCCAAAGCCGGCCTGCGTCAGTTCAGCGACAGGGTGCTGGGACAGGGCGCGGCAAAACCGACGATCGCTCGGGTAGAGGGATTTCAACGCCGTTTGCAGCGCAAGTTGGTCATCGGGCAGTTCCGATGAAACAGACGCATGATCCGTGGCGGTGCCTGTGACTGCCTCCAAGGGCAGCATTGCCCCGCCTTGGGCGGTCAGGCGGTCGCAGTGACGCGTCGCCAACCGGCTGGCCTGGTGGCGCATCACTGTTTTCACGAAGGCACCGAACTGTCCACGAGCGGGGTCGAAATGCTTCAGCCGCGCGAAGAGATCGACCAGGAGTTCCTGCCGGAAGTCTTCCGCGTCGTGTGTGGGAGCCCCGAGCTTGCGCTGCAGTCGGCCTCCCTCGCGACCAGCGAGTTGGATGATTTGGCAAATTTCTTCGGCCGACAAACCGCGGTCGGGCACGGCATGTTTGCCTTGGATGGAATTGTTCTGGCTCATGGAGTTCTCCGTCACTTTTGATGACGAAGTGATGCCAAACGCCCGGTATGCGGTCGTCCCACAGTTGGGATGTAAACGACGTTTTTTCAGAGACTGATTTCAAAGGGGAATTTTGGCGCTACACCGGCCCAGCATACGAACGCAAACCGGAACATACCGGCGCATACCAAATGCAACCCGAGTGCATACGAATCGTACCATCAATCCGGCAACAAAAAGCCCACCGGGATTCGGTGGGCGACGTACGTGGCGTTCGTGTCTGGGGGCTAGAGAGAAACCCGGCGCAGCCAGTCCTGGAAGTCGGGTGCGAGTTTATAATACCCGCGGCGACCAGGCACGATCACCAAAAGACGCTTCCAACCAGGATGCCGACTGAAAAGGCTCGCCATACGCTGCGAACTCGACCCGGCGGCGTCGAGGATTTCGAGATATTGAAGTTCACTTACGCCTTTTCTGTCCTGTTCACTCATGTATTTCAGAGCTTTCGCTTGCGTGTGCGAAAAGGAAAACGTCATCCCGTTGAATTCGAAGTATCTGAAATCAATATCAACTTTGCTCTCAGCCTCCACTGTCGTGCCTGCATTGTGCCTCAACGCCTGAAGATTTGCCCGTGTCACCAGGGCATCCACTCTTCCCAGACGCAACCCATCCCCTTCACGCAGATCCGCAAAGACCCCCTCCGGCAGCTCAACAGTACAGGCGGCGACCTCGCCGCTTCGCACGAGGCGATACGCATCGGCCGTCGATAACTGTGCGAGGGTATTCACCCATTTTTTGCCCAGGGGCACATAGACATGTTCATTATGGTCGACTTCCTCCCAGTAGTAGCGTTCGACCTGCTGGGACACCAATCGGATGCAGATCCTGAGCCTCCCAGACCACACGAGTTCCCGAATGACAGGATCCTTGAGCCCAAGTTCATCGGCGACCTCCGTCAGCTCAAAACACTCTCTCTCGACCAACATGGAATCGCCCTTTCCTCGAAATACTGTTCTCAATTTGTTCTTACGATCTTGACCTTTCCTGAACAATCCAGTTTTTTCCACAATACAAAGTTACTTGGGGACTAATTCGGGGATAAAGATGTCCATCTCAATCAGCGAACGCCTGCGGGCCAGGATCCGGCAACTGGGCATGTCCGTGGCCGAGGTCGCACGAGCGGCCGACGTCAACCGATCCTTCGTCTATGACATCCTCAGGGGGCGCTCTCTGACCCCAAGCCTGGAAAGGTTGACGCGAATTGCCGAGGTGGTTCTGGTCAGCCCGGAATGGCTGTTAACGGGAAAAGGCACCATCGATGGCGATGACCCCATCACGGAAGACTACAACAACGATTTTGTCGCAATCCAATCTGTAAAGGCCCGACCCTCCATGGGTGGCGGGGCATTGGTGGACGAGGAGCCCTCGCGCGGGCGGGACTACCATTTCCGACGCGCGTGGATCCGTGACCGTCTGAAGGCCGCGCCGTCGATGTTGCGGGTCATGGCCGTGGACGGTGACAGCATGACCCCGACCTTGCTTGATGGGGACACAGTGCTTGTTGACCTCAACCAACGCGGCCCCAAGCCGCCGGGCGTGTTTGTCCTGCATGACGGTATGGGGCTCGTGGCCAAACGGCTTGAGTATGTGCCCTTGAGCGACCCCGCCCGGATCCGGATCCTGTCGGACAACCCCCAATATTCCCCCTATGAATGTCTGGCAGATGAGATCAACATCGTCGGCCGTGTTCGCTGGTGTGGTCGAGAGATGTAGCCCGGACTTTGACAATGTACGGCAAGGACCATGTACTGGCTCCAAGACAAAAAACTGACGTTATTCGAGAAAGGTTTTACAAATGGAAGTGAGTGGGAAAATCATAGACATCTTGCCCGAAAAATCAGGGCAGTCCGCCAATGGGACATGGCGCAAGCAAGAATATATTTTGGAGACCGGCGGCCAATACCCGAAGAAGGTCTGTTTCATGGCCTGGGGTGACAAAATCGATCAATTCGAGATCAAACAAGGCGACAACGTCACGGTATCAGTCGATCTCGAGAGTAGGGAATTCAACGGTCGTTGGTATACAGACGTCAAGGCATGGAAGGTATCTCGAGACGGGAGCACGGGATATGAAAGCGCATCCCAGTCGCAAGGGAACAGCGCAGCGCATGGCTCCCCAAATCCATATGATGACGACATACCATTTTGAGTCTGGCGACAGGTCATCCCCACTGGGCGTAGCACTTGGCACCGTTGTCGATGTAACGTCCGCCTGGGACGTTTTTCCGCGGCGGTGAGTAATGGAATAGCAGAGCCAAGGAGCCTGCTATTCCATGAAACGCCCCAATCCACTGCATCCTGACAAAATGTCACCCGCTGAGCGACGTTCCGAACTCGCTCGCATTCTCGCAGGCGCGATTGTGCGCCTGCACTCAGCGAAAATTGCCCAGATACCGGCTGAAACCGGAGACAGTTCACTACACTTCCCGCGCAAACAGAGCGGTACTGCAACTCCAACTCAGAGGAGATCTGCATGACCACA
>NZ_JBASXK010000006.1:0-14931 GCF_049276915.1 Aestuariivita sp.
TTGGCATACTTATCACTGAGCCAGTAGGCTAAGTGCGTCTGGGGAAAGGGGAAGAATATCCTTCAACCGATTTGTGCAACAAAGCCTATCGTTGGTGTAGAAACATGTTTGGGCCCCTTTGTCTGCCAACATAGGACTGAACCGCTGCGATGATTCCCGCGCACCAAATCCCCCCGTTGCCCCGCGACCTGCGCATTCAACAACACGCAGAACGCGAAGTGCCGGGAAAATAGCCTGCCAAAATTTCAGTTTTATCGAAGTTCACAGAATCCAAACAGATCAGTTGACATACGATTTGCAGCGTCCTTACTCTGCGGAAGTCGTGCAGGCCTGCCAGCCATCTACCGCACGCTTCGGGGATGTGGCGATCCATACATTTTAGAAAGGCGCGTCTATGGCTTGGTTTGTCACAGTAATTTTGCTGGTTATCGCGGCCATCCTGATCATCGCGTTTCTCAGCCGGTATTACCGCAAGGCGACACGCGAAATCAGTGTCGTGCGGACCGGTCAGGGCGGCCAGAAGATCGTGCTCGATGGAGGCTGCCTTGCACTGCCCTTCCTGCACAAGGTTGCTGAGGTGAACATGCGCACCTCTAAGCTCGACATCGAGCGGACTGGCACCGCCTCCATCATCACCAAGGATCGTTTGCGGGTCGATGTCGCCGCCGAGTTTTACGTCCGTGTTCAAGCAACTATAGAAGGGGTCGCTACCGCAGCGCAGGCGCTGGCGGGCAAGTCGTTTCGCGCCGCCGATTTGGAGGAAATCCTCGAGGGCAAACTCGTCGATGCCATGCTTTCGGTCGCCGCGCGCTACACGATGGATGACCTTCAGGACAATCGCGCCGCCTATGCCAAAGAGGTCAGCGAGATGCTTGAGGGCAATCTTGCCAAGAACGGTCTGATGCTAGAATCCATGTCGCTCACGCGGATCGACCAGACGCCGTTTCACGCGCTCGACGAGAACAACGCCTTTAACGC
Source organism: Aestuariivita sp. (assembly GCF_049276915.1). Classification (NCBI taxonomy): domain Bacteria; kingdom Pseudomonadati; phylum Pseudomonadota; class Alphaproteobacteria; order Rhodobacterales; family Paracoccaceae; genus Aestuariivita; species Aestuariivita sp. Next base: position 979 of record NZ_JBASXK010000006.1, read on the forward strand.
ACTCGGGATGCGGCGGCTGGCCGAGATCATTGCCGTGAACAAGAAAGAGCGTGCCGTAATCGAGGCGGATGCCGATGTATCGGTCCGGCAAAGCCAGCTTGACGCAACCAAACGCAAGCTCACAATCAGCCGCGAAGAAGAAGAGGCGATGATCACCCAGCAGCGCGAGATCGAGATTGCCCGCTCTCGTTCTGCGGCGGAGACCGCCGAGGAGCAGGCAGTATCGGAGAAGCGCCGCGAGGCCGCACGCATCGACCGCGAGACGGAGGTGCGGCGCCAAACGCTTGAATCCGAATTGAACTCTGCGCTTAAGAAGTCGGAGAACACAGTCGCGTTGGCGCAAAAGCGCAGCGAGGAAGCCCGCGCGGAAGCCGAGGCAATTGCTGCCAAAGGCAGCGAGGCGGAAGCCGAGGAGCGCGTCCGAACCATCCGCGAAACCGCTGCCGCAGAGCGCGACAAGGCGCTGGCCCTAATCCGCGCCGCCGAGCAGGCAGAGGTCGACGATACCCGCGTGAAATCAGAGGCCGGCACGATTATTTCCATGGCCCAGGCGCAGGCCAAGGCCACCCATGACCGATCCGAGGCAGAGCGCGACAAGATGCTGGCCGAGGCGGCAGGTATGTCCGCCAAGATCGCCGCTGAAAATGCGCTCAGCCCCGAGATCATTGCGATGAAGCTCGAAGAGCATCGCCTGCGCACCCTGCCGCAGGTCGTGGAGCGGATGATGAAGCCCGCCGAGAAAATCGAGAGTATCCGCATTAACCATATGACCGGTTTCGGTGGTGGCAGTTCGGGCGGTGACGGGAGCGACAAATCCACTGTGAATCAGGTGGTCGATTCCGTGCTCAGCATGGCACTGCAACTGCCTGCGGTTCAGAAACTGGGCGAGGAGGTCGGCATGAACATCGGCGATGGCGTGCGCGGCATCTCCGGCTCGATCAGCGGCAAGGCAAAGCCTGACGCGCCAAGCGACGACACGGCGCAAGAGACAAAAAAATAGAACAATATCAACAAGGAGACACCAAATGACACTTTCCCGCAGACATTTCGTTATGGGCTCGTCCGCACTGGCCCTTGCAGCACCGGCGACCATCGCGCGCGCCCAATCCGACAACATCATTTTCGCCTCGATCCTCGATCTGTCCGGCGGGCTCGACATTTATGGCGCGCCTATGGCCGAGACGACCCGCATGGCAATCGAGGAGATTAACGCCGCAGGCGGCCTGCTGGGCCGTGAAGTCGAGCTGAAGATGTATGACGCGCAGTCGACGATCCAGTTCTACACCCAGTTCGCCACGCAGGCCGCCGCAGGCGACAAGGCCGCGACGGTCCACGCTGGCATCACCTCGGCCTCACGCGAGGCGATCCGCCCGACGCTTGCGCGGTTCAAGACGCTCTATTTCTACAACACGCAGTATGAGGGCGGCGTGTGCGACTATAACAACTTCTGCACCGGCTCCACGCCCGCGCAGACGGTGGCCAAGATTGTCCCCCACGCCATGAACAAATGGGGCAAGAAGGTCTACATCGTCGCGGCTGATTACAACTATGGTCAGATCACAGCGCAGTGGATGCAGCGCTTTGTAAAAGAAAACGGCGGCGAGACGCTGGATGTGGAGTTCTTCCCGCTCGATGTCACAAACTTTGGCCCGACCATCAACAAGATCCAGACCGCCAAGCCAGATATGGTCATCTCGGCGCTGGTCGGTGGCGCGCATGTGTCCTTCTACCGCCAGTATGCGGCAGCAGGCATGTTGTCTGAGATCCCGATCGCTTCGACCACCTTCGGTGTCGGCAACGAGCAGAAGCTCATCTCCGCCGAGGAAGGCAACGGCATCATGGCCTCCTACGGCTATTTCGAGGGGATCGACACGCCCGCGAACAAGGACTTCCTGTCGCGGCTGGACGCCAAGCTTGGCGCGGGGCGCCCGGTGATGAACGAACTGTCGGTCCGCTCCTACGAGGGCGCGATGCTCTGGGCGGCTGCGGTCAAGGCGGCGGGCACCATCGACCGCGATCCGGTGATCGAGGCGCTGCGCTCGGGGCTGAGCTATGACGGACCCTCCGGCACCGTCAGCATCGACGCACAGACCAACCACTGCTCGATGAACGTCTACATCGGCGAGCTGGCCAATCAGGAATGGAACATCGTCGAGTCCTTCGATAATCAGCCACCCGCGGATACGCAGCTGGTCTGTGATCTCAACGCCAACCCGAACCAGTCGACCTTCCTGTTCGAGAATGGGCTGGCCGCCGCCGGAATCGATTAAGCCCCTTGGCCCGGTTTGCGCCGGGCCAATCCCCCCTTTGACCTTCGGGAGATCGCCTTGGATCTGTTTGTCGCCGTAACGTTCCAGCTGGTTTATGGCATCGCCAACCTCGCTTTGATCAGCCTTGGGCTGGCTATCATCTTTGGCATGATGCGCGTGATCAACCTCGCCCATGGCGAGTTTCTGATGCTGGGCGGCTATACTGTAGTGGTGGCGACGAACGCGGGCGTGAACATCTGGTTCGCGATGCTGGTTCTTGCACCGCTTGTAGTGGGCATCACCGGTGTCATCGTTGAGCGGGTGATCATCCGCTGGCTTTATGGCCGGATGGTGGACACGCTGCTGGCCACCTGGGGGCTGTCACTGCTGCTCATTGGCCTCGTGACCTCGATCTTCGGCGCCTCGACGGCCACAACCATCTCCCCGCCGCTCGGCATCATCCGAATCGGTGATTATTCCGCTTCAGGGTACGAGCTTTTCCTGATCGCTGTCACACTGGTACTGTTCCTCGCGGTCTTCGCTACGCTCAAGCTGACCAAGCTGGGACTGGTGGCGCGCGGCACGATGCAAAACCCCGAGATGTCCTCGGCGCTTGGAGTGTCCACCACCAAGATCTACATGATCACTTTTGGTCTGGGAGCTGCAGTGACCGGATTGGCAGGCGGGCTGCTCGCCCCCGTCACCGGCGTGTTGCCCACCATTGGCGCGACGTATATCGCCAAAGCCTTCATCACCGTCATCTCAGGCGGCTCCGCGATCCTTGCGGGGACGGCGGCGGGGTCGATCCTGCTGGGCGGGATCAACGGCGTATTCGCATTTCTCACAGGCCCCACGTTGGGCGAGGTGGCGCTGCTGGTCGCGGCGATAGTGTTGCTGCGGCTCATGCCGCGCGGGATCACGGGGCGGTTCTTCCGCAAATCCCTATGACTGGTGGCAGCTACGGCATGCGGCCGGTCCTCATCTTCGCGCTTATCGGCGTAATCTTCATGTTCGGCGCACCCTACGTGCTGCAACTCTTCACCATCATCAACCTGACAACTGCCATAGCACTTGCCGTCCTTGCACTCAGCCTCGCGCTCGTCTGGGGTTTCGGTGGTATCCTGTGCTTCGGGCAAGTCGCGTTCTTCGGCCTCGGGGCCTATGCATACACCATGGGCGCGATCAACTTTGGAGGCTCCACATGGGCCATACTGCTGGCCATTGCGGTGCCCTGCGCTTTTGCCGCGATATTGGGGTATTTTGTCTTCTTTGGGCGGGTTTCGGATGTCTATCTGGGGGTGATCACCCTCACCGTCACGCTCATCTTTTTCTCGCTCATCCGGCGCACCTCGGGTCCGGACTTCAAGATCGGCATCGCGCAAATCGGCGGGTTTAACGGTGTCACATCGCCGCCGCTGAACCTGCCGTGGGATACGTCCGCATTTCTGTTCCCCGAACAGGTTTTTTATGTCGCCATGGCGGCGCTGATCCTGTGCTACATCTTTTGCGGCTGGCTGGTGAACACGCATTTCGGCCGTGTCTGTGTCGGCATCCGCGAGAATGAATTGCGCGCGGAGCTTTTGGGCTATGACTCGCGCCTGTACAAGCTGGGGATCTTCACTATTTCAGCGGGCATTGCAGCCATCGGTGGCGTGCTGTTTTGCAATGGCGTGGGGCGGATCACGCCGGATGTGTTCAATCTATATAACGCTGCACTCACGATTATCTGGGTGATCGTGGGAGGGCGTGGCACGCTGATCGGGCCGGTAGCGGCTACCTTTGGGCTGTTTTATCTGACCTCGGCCCTTGGCGGGCAATCGACCCTCAACAACAACCTCGTGCTGGGGATAATCCTGATTTTCTTTGTGCTGCTGGTGCCAAAAGGGGTCGCGCCTACGATCATCGACTGGACTGCGCGCCGGCGCAAACCGCGCAGGGCATCGCGCCGCGCCCGGCGCCCCCGCAGCGAGGGCCGCAGCGCATGAAACCCGTCCGCGACAAACGCGCAGTTATCGTTGAGACGCAAAACCTTTCCATGCATTTCGGCGGGGTACGCGCAGTAGATCAGGTGGATTTCACACTGTTTGACAAGGAGCTGCGCTGCCTCATCGGGCCGAACGGCGCAGGCAAATCGACGTTCTTCAAATGCCTCACCGGACAGCTGATCCCAAGTGCCGGCAAGGTGATGATCCGCAACCGCGAGACGACAGGCTTTGAGCCGCACGAGATTGCGAGCCTAGGCGTGGGGATCAAGACACAGGTGCCCAATGTGTTCGACGGGCTGTCGGTGGATGAAAACATCTGGCTTTCGGCGCGCCGCTGGCACGGCGCCAAACGCGCGCGCGCTCTGGTGAGCGAGACGGTCGAGCGGTTGCAACTGGGAGACATCCGCCGCGAGATGGTGGGCCGTCTGGCGCATGGACAGCGCCAGTGGGTCGAACTGGGGATGGTCGTCGCAGCCGAGCCGTGGCTGGTGCTGCTCGACGAGCCTGCCGCCGGTATGACCCACGACGAAACCGCGCGCACCGCCGAGCTGATCAAGGAGATCAACACACAAGCAGCGCTGATTGTGGTAGAGCATGACATGCAATTCATCCGTATGATCTCCAAGCAGGTAACTGTGTTTCACGAGGGGCGGATACTGATGGAAGACACGATGGACGCCATCTCGAAGGACAAGCGCGCGCGCGAAGTCTATCTGGGGAACCGCGCATGAGCCCGCTGCTGAAGGTTCAGGGTTTGCAGGCAAGCTATGGCAGGGTGCCGGTACTGCATGGCATAAACCTTGAAGTAGCCGAGGGTGAAATTCTGGGCGTTTTGGGCCATAACGGTATGGGCAAAACGACTTTGCTCAAAACGCTTATGGGCATTGTCCCCGCAAAGGCGGGGCAGATGACGTTCGACGGCGAGGACATAACGACACTGAAATCTTCCGGACGTGCGCGCCTCGGGATGGGATACGTGCCGCAGGGGCGCGGGATTTTCCCCACGCTGAGCGTTCTGGACAATCTGCGCATGGGCGTCGCCTCCCACGATATGGACGAGGCAGACGCGGTAGAGCGCGTGATGGCCGATTTCCCTCGCCTTGAGCGATTGCTGGGCCGCGATGGCGGTGCATTGTCGGGAGGCGAGCAACAGTTGCTTGCGTTGGCGCGCTGTCTGATCTCCGAGCCGGATTTGATCCTGCTCGACGAACCGACGGAAGGGATACAGCCCTCGATCATCGACGAGATTATCGAGCTGTTGAAATCACTCAACCAGCGCACTGGTATTACGATCGTACTGGTCGAGCAGAGTCTTGATTTCATCACCGCCCTGTCGGATCGCGTGCTGCTGATCCAGAAGGGTGCGATCATCGGCGAAGTATCGGGGTCCGATACTGCCGACCCTGCACTGATCGAAGAATTCACCGGATTTGGCATGCCGTCGGGCGGCATCAAGGCTTCCCCGAAAATCGTCGCCAAAGACGCCAAACACACTCCCGCGCAGGCACCTGCCGCCGCGCTCTCCCTCACCGAAAGGATGTCCTATATGACCGTCCAGCGCCCCACCCTGAGCCAGATGAAAGACGTGGTGACCGAATTGGGCATGAGCATGTCGGATGCCCGCGTGCAGGAGTTCATCGACGTGATGCAAGGCACCCTTGATGCCTATGATATCGTCGACAGCCTGCCGGACTACCTGCCGCCGGTCCTTTATCCGCGCACCTCCGGCCACCGCCCCACGGCGGAGGAAAACCCGATGAACGCGTGGTACATCAAGACCGAGATCAAGGGCGCGCCGCGTGGTCCGCTGCTCGGGCGCAAGGTGGCGCTGAAGGACAACGTCTGCCTCGCCGGTGTGCCGATGATGAACGGCGCCTCCACGCTCAAGGGCTATACTCCCGATCTGGATGCCACCATCGTGACCCGCCTGCTCGATGCCGGCGCGGTGATCGCGGGCAAGGCGCATTGCGAATATTTCTGCCTCTCCGGCGGCTCCCACACCAATGCGACGGGGCCCGTGCACAACCCGCACAAACACGGCTATTCGGCGGGCGGATCGTCCTCCGGCTCCGGCGCGCTTGTGGGCGCGGGCGAAATCGATATGGCCATCGGCGGCGATCAGGGCGGCTCGATCCGGATGCCCGCATCGTTTTGCGGCTGCTACGGGATGAAGCCCACGCATGGGCTGGTGCCATACTCTGGCGTGATGCCCATCGAGACCACCATCGACCATGTGGGCCCGATGACCACCAATGTGATGGACAACGCGCTGATGCTCGAAGTGCTGGCGGGGGCGGATGGGCTCGATCCGCGGCAGTACGATGTGCAAACCGACCGCTACACCGCGGCAGTCGGGCGCGGAGTATCAGGTCTGCGCATCGGTGTGATCAAGGAGGGATACAGCCAGGCGGGCGCCGAGCAGGACGTAAACGAAAAGGTCCGCGCCGCCGCCGATACGCTGCGCCGTCTGGGCGCTACCGTTGATGAAATTTCAGTGCCATGGCACAACCACGGCACAGCGATCTGGACCCCCATCGCGCTGGAGGGGCTAACCCAGCAAATGATGCTCGGCAATGGTATGGGCACCGGTTGGGAGGGCCTCTATACGACCAGCCTGTTGGAGTATCATTCCAACTGGCGCACCCGCGCGGATGAGCTTAGCGATACGCTCAAGGTCTCGATGCTGGTCGGGCAATACCACCTCAAGCACACGCGCGGGCGCTATTATGCGAAGGCGCAGAACCTGTCGCGGCAACTGCGCGACGAGTTCAACAAAGTGTTTGCCTCCTACGATCTTCTGCTCACCCCCACCACGCCGATGAAGGCACAGCCGATCCCGCCTGCCGATGCTTCGCTCGAACTGTGGTGCCACCGTGCCTTCGAGATGCTGGGCAATACCGCGCCCTTCGATGTCACGGGTCATCCGGCGATGTCTGTGCCTTGCGGCATGTCTGATGGCCTGCCGGTCGGGTTGCAGATCATCGGGCGGCGCTATGACGAGAGCACGATCTACCGCGCCGCCTCCGCCTTTGAACAGGCGGGCGACTGGCGCGGGATGTAGGTGCAATGACACTCCCCATCGGCGGGCTATCGCATGTAAAGGGCAGCACAGATCGGCCACTGATCGAGGCCACGATCCCCGCCTTTATGGCCGAGGTACGCAAACGGCATGGTGACCGCATGGCGGCGGTGTTTTGCCAGTCTGGCGAGCGCTGGACCTATGACGATCTTTTGCGGCGTGTTGACCGGCTGGCGGCAGGGCTCCTTGCCATAGGCGTCTACAAGGGCGACCGCGTAGGCATCTGGTCGCCCAACCGGCCCGAATGGGTTCTGGCGCAATTTGCCACCGCGCGGATCGGGGCTATCCTGGTCAACATCAACCCCTCCTACCGAACACCCGAGCTTGCATATGCCATGCGCCATGCGGGCATCAGCACGCTGATCACCGCCGCAGGGCATCAAGGGTCTGACTATCTTGCGATGCTGCGCGCACTGGCGCCCGAACTGTCAAATGCGCGCGTCGACGATTTGCGCGCGGCGTCCCTGCCCGACTTGCGGCGGATCGTGCAGCTGGGGAGAGGGCCCGCGATGGCGGGCGCACTCACGTTTGACGAGGTGATGGCGCGCGGCAACGACGCACCCAAATCGCGGCTCGACGGGATCACGGCTGGGCTGCACCCCAACGATGCAATCAATATCCAGTTCACCTCCGGCACCACGGGCCGCCCCAAGGGGGCCACGCTCAGCCACCGCAGCATCATCAACAATGCTATCTCGACCGCGCGCGCGATGAAACTCACGCCGGATGATGCCCTGTGCATCCCCGTGCCGCTCTATCATTGTTTCGGCATGGTTCTGGGAAACCTCGCGGCAGTGTCCTATGGAGCAAAGATGGTCTTTCCCGGCGAGGGTTTCGATCCGCTCGCCACGCTCAGGGCGGTGGAGGATGAAAGCTGCTCCGCTCTGCATGGGGTGCCGACGATGTTTGCTGCCATGCTGGATCATCCCGAGTTTGCGGGGTTCAATCTGCGCAGCCTGCGCACAGGAATTATGGCAGGCTCCCTCTGTCCTGCCCCGCTGATGCAGCGGGTCATGCGCGATATGCATTGCGCGGACATCACAATCGCCTATGGCATGACCGAGACAAGCCCGGTGTCGTTCCAATCCGCCACCGATGATGCACCCGCGCGGCGTGTCGCGACCGTGGGCCGGATACAGCCCCATGTAGAATGCCGCGTGATCGATGAAGATGGCCAGACCCTGCCTGTTGGGCAAAAGGGGCAGCTGCTGACCCGTGGCTATCTGGTAATGAAAGGGTATTGGAACGATCCGGAGTTCACCGCGACGGCCATCCGCGATGGATGGATGCATACCGGCGATCTGGCAACCATCGACGCCGAGGGATATTGCGAAATCACCGGGCGTTTAGGCGACATGCTCATCCGGGGCGGCGAAAATATCTATCCGGTCGAGATTGAAACCCTTTTGCTTGACCACCCGGATATTGCACAGGCGCAGGTGTTCGGTGTGCCCGATGCACGGCTGGGCGAAGATGTCGCGGCCTGGATCATCCTGCGCCCTGGTGCCATGCTGGAGGCCGAGACCCTGCGCGACTGGTGCCGCGACCGGATCGCGCGGTTCAAAGTGCCCCGGCACGTCCACTTTGCCCGTGACATGCCCCTAACCGCCACCGGCAAACCGCAAAAATTCAAAATGCGCGAGGAGATGTGCACCAAGCTGGGCATCACCCTCGTGTCATAGCTTCTTTAACGGAGACCATCACATGCATACACTTACTGCGATCATCCGCGCCCGCAAAGGCCACGAGGAACTCGTCCGCGCGGAACTGCTCAAGGTCGCAGCCTTCGTTGCGGAGCAGGAGCGGGATACAGTCGGCTTTTACGTGGCGCAGTCCCCTGACGATCCGTGTGTATTTACCACCTACGAGCGGTTCACCGACCGTGCCGCCATGGGCCGACACAACGCTGGTGCCGGCTCCAGAGGTTTCTTTGCCGCGGCGGGTGATGCGCTCGACGGCGATGTGACTGTGGTCACCGCTGTCGAGATCGCGCCCTAGAGTTGTACGCCCTTGGTCAGCGCGCCGTCGATCACCAGATTGGTGCCGGAGGTGAAGCTGGAGGCGGGACTGGCTAGAAACACCACACCGCGCGCAATTTCTTCGGGCGCGGCCATCCGGCCCATCGGGTTCATGCCCAGCGCCTCGGCAAAAAGCGCGGGATTGTTCTGCTCGATATTCTCCCAGATGCCGCCTTTGAAATAGGTATTTCCCGGCGAGACTGTATTGGCGCGTATCCCCTTGGGCGCGAGCTTCATCGCCTGCCCCTGAGCGTAATGCACCAACGCGGCCTTAAATGCGCCGTAAGCGGGTCCGGTGAAATCAATCTCGCGGCCCGAGACGGAGGAGACGAGCGTAATCGACGCCGCTTTCGACTTCTCGAGATAGGGCATCGCGGCATTCACCAGCCGCACGGAATGCATCATATCTACGCCAAATCCCGCCTCCCACGCGGCCTCGTCATCGGCCACCGCGAGGGCGGAGACGTTGGCAACCACCATGTCAATCCCGCCCAGAGCGGCGGCGGAATCCGTTACCCATGATTTGAGCGCATGCTTGTCGGCAACATCCACACCGCGCCCGATCGCCTTGACGCCCTGCGCTTTGAGCACCTCGATCGTCTCGGCTACCCCGGCGCTGTCGCGCGCGCAGATGGCGACATTTGCCCCCTCTTGCGCAAAAATCTCGGCGCAGTGGCGGCCAATCCCCTTGGTGCCACCGGTGATGAGGACGTTCAGCCCCTTAAGTCCCAGATCCATGTCAGTCGTCCTTTATTGTTCGATATATTTCTTCAGGATGGAGGCGCCGAGCGTGTATTTCGGATCGACCATATTGCCCACGCGCATCTTGCCCGCCTGCGTGGCAAGGAAATAGGCCTCGGACTCCTCAAACCCGTAGTCATCCACCAGCCAGCGTACCAGATCGCGGTAGGCCATGCGGGCGGCGTCCTCCATCGGGCGGGCACTGCCCAGCGACATGATGAACTCCTCGGTCTCGATGCGCACGCCGGGGATGGACCAGCCCTTGATCAGGTCGATCTGGACGGTCACGGTGGCGGGGATTTCGACCGCTACGCCGCACAGCTCCCCGTCGCCCTGACGGCCGTGGCAATCGCCGATAAAGAAATGTGCGTCCTTGCGCTGGACCGGGAAATAGATGACCGCACCGGGGGCTACATCGGGACAATCCATGTTGCCGCCATAATAATCGGGCTGAAGGGAACTCACCGCTTCGATCTCGGGGCTGACGCCCATGGTTCCGACAAATGGCTCATAGGGGAGCGTGACACGGTCGGAGAATTTCACACCGCCCTCGGGCGTTACCTCCATCTTCTTGACCCGCTCGGCCATCGGCGCGTTCAACATCATGTTCATGTCCGCGACCAGAGCACCAAAGCCGGGGATGAGCGCGGTCGTGCCCGCAGGCTGCGGCCCGCGCGGCAGCAGGGAATGGATATAAACGGCAAGCACATCGCCCTTTTCCGCCCCCTCCACCGCGATGGGGCCATTTTGCGGGTTCACAAAGGGCATGTTGAGTACTTTTGAAGGTAAATCAGCTTCGGTTTTGATCGCGCCGCCAAAGGCATCGAGGGTTTCCACCTCGACCACATCACCGGGCATGATCCGCATTACGGGTTTGGAATAAGGGCCATAGACATAGTGAAACTCCCCTTGACCCTCCTCGCTGAGGCGGTGCTGCGTGCCCGCCTTGCCCTGTGCCACGGCCGTGCGGGCCATGATCGAATTTTCAGTCCATCCCATTGTTGTCTCCCTGATTTTATGTCTGCGGTTTTAATCTATGTCCGGCTGCTTGCGATGCCAGTCCGTCACACCTTGATAAGCGGCGGCTGCGCGGATGAGTGCCGCCTCGCCCAGACGCGGTCCGACGAGTTGCATGCTGAGCGGCATCCCATCGCTGTCAATCCCGTTGGGCAGGGTGATGGTAGGGCTGCCAGAGAAATCAAAGGGCGCTGTATATCGCATGATCGACAGCAGCACCTCGGGGTCGCTGCCGTAGTCGTCCATCTGTGACAGACGCGGCGTGCGTTTGGTCATGGTAGGGCAGATCATGCAGTCCACGGTTTTCATCATGCTCGACAGCGCATTGGTGAAAGCCATCCGAAGCTGCTGCCCCGCTGCGGCCTGCATGCCAGTGGTGGCGTGGCCTTCGTCGATCAGCTGCGCCAGATCGGCGCCATAGTCAGCGGCACGCGCGGGATAGGTGTCGACGTGTGCCAGCGCCGTCTCAATGGCGCACATCCTGATCCACTGTGCGACCAGATCGGCATGGGGCGGCATCTGAACCTCGACGATGCGGGCGCCCAGCCTGTCATAGGTCTCTAATGCCGCCTCGAGGGCGACAGCCACCTCGTGGTCTACCCCGTCAAAGCAATAGGCTCGGTCGATGCCGATGCGCATGTCGCGGACCCCGGTATGGAGTGCTGCGAAATAGTCCGGCACCGGCACATCCAGCGAGGTAGGGTCATGGGCATCCCAGCCCGCAATCGCCTGCAAGATCGCCGCACAATCCTCCGCCGAACGCGCCATAGGGCCTATATGGTCCAGCGTCTCGGCCAGCGCAAACACCCCGTACCTGCTCACCCGTCCCCACGTGGGCTTGATTCCTGTCAGGCCCGTCGCCGCACAGGGATAGCGGATCGAGCCGCCGGTATCGCTGCCCAGCGAGGCAAAGCACAGGCCCGCGGCAGTCGCGGCACCAGAACCGCTGGAGGAGGAGCCGACCCAGTGTGCCGCACTCCATGGATTGAGGGGGACGGGCACGGTGGGGTGGTGGCCAGTATAGGCGCCTTCGGTCATCGACAGTTTACCCAAGATCACGGCGCCCGCCATCTCGAGGCGATCAACGACCGTCGCGTTGTGCGGTGCCATGAACCCTTCATAAATTGTTGTGCCCGCACGGGTCGGCGCATAGGTGGTATAACACAAATCCTTGACGGCAATGGGCACCCCGTGCAGCGCGCCGCGCGTGATGCCGCTGGCGATTTCAGAATCCGCCGCACGGGCCTGCGCCTGAGCACGCTCCTCGCACAGATGAGCATAGCTGTTGATCTGCGGATCGACCGCCCTGATGCGCGCAAACATCGCTTGGGTCACGTCGATCGACGTCACATGACCATGCCGGATCATCGTGCTGATGTCCGCCAGGCTTTTGAAATGGAGCTGTGGGAATGCCATGTCTAACTGCCTCTTTCTGAATGGTCGCCGAGTGATACTCTATCGAACTCTGTCTCTTATTTAGTCATCCGCTAAATCCCAAAAGCAACAGATAGATTCGATTTTGCCCCGCCGGCGGCCAGAGCTCTCACGATTGCGCAGATCAGAGGCATACCTCCACTTTTCGGAATTGGCCTGAAATGCCGATAGGACATACCGAGGGCCAACCGCGCGTTGCGCTGAAAAGTCGGAATTGCGCATATCGTTGCCCAGCGCGCGCTCACGCGCTTCCGCCTCTGGCAGGCCATGCTTGCGCCAGTTCGCAACGAAGCGGCGCTCCAACTTGGCATGCGGTACCTCAGGCGCAGGTTAAGATCGAAGGCCTCTGCAAGGCCCGACTATGGCGGCATGCCCGGCAGGAGGTAATTCCCCTCGAACAGAACAATCCGTGCGTCGTACGGCACCGCTCAATCCGCCGTACGGTCAAATGTCGGATAGAATACATCATCCCCGGCGCGCAGCCTGTGCAAGAGATGAACCGCCCCTAGTTCACCTGAGGGCAACACTCTCTGAGAATTGCCCGTTATGGAACATGCGCATAAGAATACGACCCCGAAGCCGTATTCAACTGGGTTCCGCGAGCGCGCGGTCCGACTGGCGATGGAACACCGCGATTAGTATGAGAGCGAAGCTGCGGCGCTGACAGCGATCGCGGACAAATTGGGTTGTTTGCCGGACAGCCTGCGCGTTTGGCTTCGTCAGGCCCAGCGTGATAGCGGCGAACGGTCAGGCCAGACGACGGCTGAGAAGGCCATGATGAAGGAGTTGGAGCGTGAGGTGCGCGAACTCCGTCAGGCAAATGAGATCCTGAAGAAGGCGTCAGCGCATTTTGCTAAGGCGGAGCTCGAGCGACCGTGCGCAAATTACTGCTTTCATTTGAGAAAATAGGGGGAGGTTCGGGGTCGAGCAGATATGTGAGATGGTACAGATCGCCCCGTCCACTTACTATGAGCGGCGCGCCATTGCGATTTACCCGGATCGTGCATTGCGACGGGCAAAGTCTGACGCTGATCTCTGCGTCAAGATTGATGCCGTCAACGGTATCCTGCGTGGCCGCGAAGCAGACCCACTCCCTGCATGGATCGAGGACGCGATCGAAACCGACCTGGCGCCCATCGTGCGCTTCGCCCGCACCTTGAACCGGGACTTCGATGCGGTCAAAAACGCAATCGAGATGCCCTGGAGCAACGGCCAGGCGGAAGGTCAGATCAACCGCCTGAAGACCCTCAAGCGCGCCATGTACGGTCGGGCCGGTCCAGAATTGTTGCGGGCGAGAATGCTACCGTTCCGCCACCCAGATTGAGGCAGAGCCGATTTAAGGGCAACGCGACAGGAGGTCATCGACGGGATGCTGGATGGCCGCATGTTTCCGAACCGGTTCGGGGACCCCTCGGAATTCGGTCGGCTCG
>NZ_JBASXK010000007.1:0-37986 GCF_049276915.1 Aestuariivita sp.
GAGGCCGCAAATGCACATCTTCCAGCTTGCCACAACCTATACGGGAATAAGCACGCCAAGTCAAGGAATAAGCCGCCAGTAGGAACCGGCAAACTATAGAAATTTTTAGTTAAATCACCGTTACCCCAGCGCGCGTCGCTCAGTTGTCCGATGCGGGCTGCGCGGCTTCCAGACGCCGATAGGCGGCAACATTGCGGTTATGCTCATCCAATGTGCGGGCAAAGTTATGCCCATCCGCCGGATCCAGCGTCTTGGCGACAAAGAAGATGTAATCCGTTTCCGCCGGGTTGGCTGCAGCCTCCAGGCTGGCCTGACCCGGATTGGCAATCGGAGTCGGCGGAAGCCCGGTGATAACATATGTGTTCCAGGGTGTTGCAGCACGAAGCTCACTTTGGCGAATGCCGCGCCCCAGGGTGCCGCGCCCCTCTGTGATCCCATAGATCACCGTCGGGTCCGTCTGCAGCCGCATCCCCTCGCGCAACCGGTTCACGAAGACACTGGCCACCGGCCCGCGCTCTTCGGCATTGCCGGTCTCTTTCTCGATGATCGACGCCAGGATCAGCATCTCTTCAGGCGTCTCGAAAGGCAGACCCTCCTGGCGGTTCTGCCAGGCCTGCGCGATCCGCGCGGATTGTGACGCCTGCATGCGCGCCAGAACATCCGCACGGATATCGCCAAGACGCACCTCATAGCTGTCCGGAGCCAGACTGCCCTCGGCGGGCACCTCGCCCACCTCGCCGTCCAGAACATCCATCGCCTTGAGGCTCTCGACCACCTGCCAACTGGTCACGCCCTCGGCCAGAGCAATGCGAAACCGCGTGCCCGGCTCGGCCTTCTTGGCCACATAAAGCTCAGGTGCATCGACCTCTGCGGGGTTGAATTCCACCTTCTCGACAAAGCGGTTGGTGGCCGGGTCCAGTTCACGCACCTCGGCCAGAACCCGCGTCACCCCCACGCGATAGACGATCTCGGTACCGCAGGTGCTCGCTCCGCCCCGTGTGATCTGATCAACGATCGTCTCCATCGAAGCACCGGGTTCGACCAGAAAGCTGCCCGCTTTCAACTGCGAGGATTTTTCCGAGTAATCCGCCCCCATCCGAAAGATCCGCGCCGAGCTCACAGCCCCGGATGCTTCCAGCTCCGCACTCACGCGGGCCATGTTCGATCCGCGTTCGACCTGCAGGCAGATCGCGTCGATCAGCGGCCCCGCGCCGCGATACTGATCCTGTCCCCACATGATCAGCCCGCCCAGCAGGAACAGCGCCACGATCAGCAGCGACAAACCGTTAGAGGCGATGGCGCGCCACATTATGTGACTTTCCCGAACACCACACTGGCATTGGTCCCACCGAACCCGAACGAATTGGACAGCGCGAAATCAATCCTGCGTTCCCGCTTGGCGTTCGGGGCCAGATCAACCGGCGTTTCAACGGCAGGGTTATCCAGGTTGATCGTGGGCGGTGCCACCTGATCGCGGATCGCAAGGATCGAGAAAATCGCCTCGATCGCGCCCGCAGCCCCCAGCAAATGCCCGGTGGCCGATTTCGTCGAAGACATGGTCACAGACCCGGCCGCATCGCCCAAAAGCCGCTCAACAGCGGACAGTTCGATCACATCGGCCATGGTCGATGTGCCATGCGCATTGATGTAATCAATGTCTTTGGGTTCGATCCCGGCATCACGCAGTGCCGCCCGCATCGAGCGTTCACCGCCCTCGCCATCTTCGGAAGGTGCGGTGATGTGAAAGGCATCTCCCGACAGGCCATAGCCCTTCACTTCGGCATAAATCTTGGCACCGCGCGCCTTGGCGTGCTCATATTCCTCCAGCACGACGATACCCGCGCCCTCGCCCATCACAAAGCCGTCGCGATCCGCGTCATAGGGGCGGCTGGCCTTTTCAGGCTCATCCCCGCGCTTGGTGGACAGCGCCTTGCAGGCGTTGAAACCCGCGATACCGATCTTGCAGATCGCGGCCTCGGCCCCGCCGGCGATCATCACGTCGGCATCGCCATATTTGATGAACCGTGCCGCATCGCCGATCGCATGAGCGCCCGTCGAACAGGCCGTCACCACCGAATGGTTCGGCCCCTTGAACCCATAGCGGATGCTTACCTGACCCGAGATCAGATTGATCAGCGCGCCGGGCACAAAGAACGGGCTCACGCGGCGCGGGCCCTTCTCTTCCATCAGGATCGCTGTGTTCGCGATGGAATTCAGCCCGCCGATACCCGAGCCGATCAGAACGCCGGTGCGTTCCTGGCTTTCACGGTCCTGCGGTTTCCAGCCGGAATCCTCGACCGCCTGCTGAGCAGCAGCCAGCCCGAACATGATGAACGTATCGACCTTCCGCTGTTCCTTGGGCTCCATGTAGGTGTCGGCATTGAACGTGCCGTTCGAGCCATCGCCCAAAGGGACCTCGCAAGCGTAGGTCGTCGCCAACCCGTCCGGATCGAACCCGGTGATGGTGCCTGCACCCGACTGGCCCGCCAGAAGGCGTGCCCAGGATTCTTCCACCCCATCAGCCAGAGGCGTCACCAGCCCCAGCCCCGTCACTACAACTCTGCGCATGAACTGCCCTCGTGCCTGTCGTCAGTCTCTTGCCCGCTCTTACCCCGAGCGGGCAACCGGGGGCAAGAGCACTCAGCCCGCCCCACCGGAAGTGGATCGCGCGATCAGCCCCATCGAGGTGACAAGAATCTCTGCCGCCGTGCGCGCGCCGATCCCATGCAGATCCGCATCCGGCTTGAACTCGACAAGATCAAAAGCCGCAATCGGAGCACGCTCGGCCACCCCGCGCAGCAACTCCAGCACCTGGGCATGGCTCAACCCCGCCCCCGTCGGCGCGATCACCGCCGGCATCACCGCCGGGTCAAGCGCATCACAGTCAAAGCAGATGACGACAGGTTCGCCCTTCGGCACAGCCTCGATCACTGCGCGCATACCGGCTGCATGGATCTCATGGGCCGCGAACAGCCGCGCCCCATAGACGCGGGCTGCATCCACCTCGGCCTGCCCGGCCGATCCGACGCCGCGTGCGCCGACCTGAATGATCTGGTTGACATGAGCCATCTCGCTGGCGCGTCGCATGGTCGAACTCAGCCCCCAGCGGGTGCCCTCGACCTCATCGCGCCAGTCGATATGCGCATCAATCTGCAAGATGTTCACCGGACCGCGCGCCGCCATCGCCTCCAGCATGGGGATAGGCACGGAATCGTCACCCCCCAGTTGAACCGGCACGGCACCCGCCGCGACAATGGCCGCGGTCACGCGCGCAATCTCTGCGCGGTTGGCCTCGGGCGTTGCGGGATCCGTGACCACATCCCCCAGATCAAAGGCGCGCAAACCGACCGGCAACACGGTCTGTCCAAGGTCGAAATTATAGCGATCATGGCTGCTGGCAAAAATCGCCGAACCGGCCCGCATGGCCGCAGGCCCACCCGCGCAATAGGCCCCGACCGATCCATAGGGCGTGGCACAATCGGCCCCGAAGACGGCGATATCTCCACGGAACCCGTCAACCGATGCCGCGGGCAATCCCATCAGCGTCTTGCCCGCGTCTCCTCCCAGCATGTCTGCACGGCTGGCCATGTTACAGAAATTCCGCCACCGGTTCGGATGCGCTGCGCGCCACCTTCAACGCATCGGCCAGATCCACATCGCGCTTGAACAGCGCACGCCCGACAATCGCCCCCGCGATATTGGGCACATATTTCAGCCGCGCGATATCATCGACACTGCGCACGATCCCGCTCGCGATCACCGGAGGGCGCGCCTCTGCAGCAAGCCCCGAGATAAGGCTCAGCTGGGCATCAACCTCGTCAATGTCGCTGTCGATATCCGTCACGATGATTCCCGCCAGCGGCGCATCATCAAATGCCGCGATGAAGGCTTCGGGCGCCAAAGCACCCGGCGTGCGCCAGCCATGGGTCATCATCCGACCCTGCCAGACATCCACAGCCAGCACGATCTGGTCCGGATAATCCCGCGCCAACTGCTTGACCAAAGCCGGGTTCTGCACAGCCAGCGTGCCGATAACGACACGCCCGACACCCTTGTCGATCCAGCGATCCACCGAGTCGCGCGTGCGAAAGCCGCCGCCCATCTGGACCGGGATACCCGCTGCGCGAATGATCTCGACCAACAGCGCGGTGTTTCCATCGCGCCCCTCTACGCCGTCGAAATCGGTGACATGCATCCAATCCGCACCCGCCGTCGCAAATCCGCGTGCCGTCTCCACCGGATCCACATGCCAGATCATCGGCTCTTCCAGACGGCCCCGGTTCAGCGTCACGCAGCGCCCGTGCTGAAGTTCGATCGCAGGATAAAGTATCATTGTCACAGCCTCCCCTGATGACCAGATATGCGGTCTTTGCGTGGCGCAGGCTAACACAGTTTCAGCGCAGCCCGAAGGTCAGTTTCGACACGCACCGTCTAATCGCGCCAGACAAGGACCCGGATCAGGGCGGCCCATTGCGCCGCATCAGAACAACAGGCGTGCCGTCCATCTCGGTCTGACGCAGAGCGCGGTAACCCAGACGCTTCGCCAGCGACAGCGAGCGCGCATGCCCCCCGGTGATCACCGCCACCAGCGGTCCATGGATCACCCGGTCAAACCACTCATGAGCCGCCTGCGTGGCATCCGCCGCAAGGCCCTGCCCCTGCGCATCCCGCGCCAGAACCCAACCGGCTTCGGGGAAGGCATCAAAATCATCGCCCAGATCGCGATTTGCGAAAAAGAACCCGGTCTGTCCGACCATCCTGCGCGAGTGTGATTCCCAGATCGCCCACTGACCGAAGCCGGTCATCTGCCAATGTCCGGCATTGCGCAAAAACGCCTCCCAACTTTGCACCCGTGATCGCGCTCCGCCGCGAATCTCGGCGCAGACCTCGGGATCGGCCCAGATCTCGGCAAAGCGGTCGAAATCCTCGGGGCGCATCGGGCGCAGGCTCACCCGCGCCGTATTGATGATGGGAATGGTACGATTCATGGTGGGGCGGGACCTGCTGCTCGGGTGACTCGGTTTTCCCCCAGCCTGCGCCCCGGTCCTGCTTGCGGGCAAGACCAAAAGAAAACGGCACCGCCCTGTGGGGGCGATGCCGCGAAAACCCGCCGATAAAACCGGCTCAGGATGCTTCAGAGATGAACTTTACCGCGTCACCAAAGGTTTGAATGGTCTCGGCTGCATCATCTGGGATCTCGATCCCGAACTCTTCTTCAAACGCCATAACCAACTCGACGGTGTCGAGGCTGTCTGCGCCCAGATCGTCGATGAACGACGCATTCTCGGTCACTTTGTCCTCTTCAACACCCAGGTGTTCCACAACGATCTTCTTCACGCGGTCTGCGACGTCGCTCATGTCTGTTCCTCACGTCTTCCGGGCTTGTTGCCCTTGAATTGCCCTTGCCCGGATGGGGTGGCATGGTTGGTGCCCGTCGCCGGGCGTCTCACCCCACTCGGGGCTGCGGATGGACAAGCCTCCCGCTCAAATGTGCGCCGCCTATAACACAGACGGCGTCAATGGCAAACGCTTTCACAATCCGGCATCTGCCGGAACCTACAACATCGCCATACCGCCGTTGACGTGCAAGGTCGTGCCAGTCACATAGGCGGCCTCAGGCGCGCTGAGGTACAGCACCGCAGCAGCAATTTCATCCGGATGCCCCATGCGCCCTGTCGGGATCTGAGTGAGGATCGCAGCCTTCTGATCTTCGCTCAGCTTGTCGGTCATCGCCGTCTCGATGAAGCCCGGAGCAACCGTGTTCACCGTGATTCCCCGGCTGGCCACCTCATAGGCCAGCGATTTCGACATGCCGACCATACCCGCCTTGGACGCCGCATAGTTGCCCTGCCCCGGATTGCCGGTTGCGCCGACCACGGACGAGATATTCACGATCCGCCCCCAGCGCGCCTTCATCATGCCGCGCAACACACCTTTGCACAGCCGGAACGTTGCGGTGAGGTTCACATCCAGCACGCTTTGCCATTCGTCATCCGACATCCGCATGAACAGGTTGTCCCGCGTTATGCCGGCATTGTTGACCAGAATATCGACGCTGCCCATGGCTTCGGCGGCCAGCTTTGGCAGGGCTGTCACGGCCTCGCCATCGCTGAGATTGCAGGGCAGCACATGCGCACGCCCTCCCAGTTCGCCAGCCAGAGCCTCCAGCGGCTCGACCCGTGTGCCCGACAGACCCACGGTTGCGCCCGCGCTGTGCAGGCTTTTGGCAATCGCGGCACCAATGCCGCCCGAAGCGCCGGTGATCAGCGCGTTTTTCCCTGTCAGATCAAACATATCCCACCCCTAGTTGATGCTTTGCGCCACAGCCTGCACTTCGGCAGGCGTGGCGATATTCTGTGTCGCAATCTCACGATCAATCCGCCGGATCATCCCGGACAGAGCCTTGCCAGCTCCGATTTCCCAGATCTCGCTCACGCCCTGCCTGCCCATTTCGATCACGCTTTCGCGCCAGCGGACCGCTCCGGTGATCTGATCGACCAGCAAGGACCGGATCACTTCGGGATCGCTCTGCGGCGCGGCCAGCACATTGGCGATCACCGGCACGGCAGGTGCCTTGATCTCGACCTCGCGCAGCGCGTCGGCCATGGCGCGCGCGGCCGGTTCCATCAATGCACAGTGAAACGGCGCGCTGACAGGCAGCAGAACCGCGCGTTTGGCCCCTTTGGCTTTCGCGATCTCGATAGCCCGCTCGACTGCCGCGGTATGGCCCGACACGACCACCTGGGCGGGATCGTTGTCATTGGCGGCCTCACAGACCTGATCCTGCGCCGCTTCGGCGGCCACGGCGCGCACGGCCTCCAGATCCAGTCCCAGAATGGCCGCCATCGCGCCTACGCCGACCGGCACCGCCGCCTGCATCGCGGCTCCCCGCGCGCGCAACAGCCGTGCGGCATCCGTGACGCTCAGGGCACCCGCCGCTGCCAAGGCCGAATACTCGCCCAATGAATGGCCTGCCACGAAAGACGCCTGTTGGATCGTGACCCCTTCGGCATCGAGTGCGCGCATCACGGCCATGGACATGGCCATCAGCGCAGGCTGGGCATTCTGTGTCAGGGTAAGCGTGTCGATATCGCCCTCCCAGATCAGCTGGCTCAGCGCTTCACCCAGCGCCTCGTCCACTTCGTCAAAGACCGCGCGGGCGGCGGGATAGGCATCGGCCAGTTCCTTGCCCATGCCAATCGTCTGCGCCCCCTGTCCGGGGAATACAAAGGCTCTGCTCATCCATGTCCCTTTCGCTTGTGTTTTGCCTTGGCATAGCTTTTGGCACCGCAAAGGGCAACGCCGGCGCGCGTTGTGCAGATCTGCGCCACGAATGTGCAGCCATGCCAGTTGAGTTTGCCCGTCGGCGCGATAGGTCTGTATGCAAAGCAAAAGAGAGACATGCGATGAGCGCCACCAACACACAGACCCACTATGGCAGCGTCACCAAGACCTTCCACTGGCTGACCGCATTGCTGATCTTCACCGCGATCCCCTTGGGCTGGTATGCCAATGAATTGCCCTATGACACGTCCGACCAGCTGGCCCAGAAAGCGCTGATGTTCTCCTTGCATAAAACCGTTGGCATCGTGGCCTTCGGCGTGGCGCTCGCGCGGATCCTCTGGGCCATCAGCCAGCCCAAACCGGGCCTGCTGAACGCCGACAAACCCCTTGAGGCCGGCCTGGCCGAAACCGTGCACTGGCTGCTTTACGGCTCATTGCTGCTGGTGCCGCTGACGGGCTGGATTCACCATGCCGCCAGCGCTGGCTTTGCCCCGATCTGGTGGCCCTTCGGGCAAGACCTGCCCTTCGTGCCCAAGGACGAAACGATCTCGGGGCTGTTTGCCGGTTTGCACCTTGTCACCAAATGGGTGCTCATCGCGGCCATCGCCCTGCATGTCGCCGGGGCGCTGAAACACCATCTGCTTGATCGCGATGCCACCCTGCGCCGGATGCTGGCGGGCCGCGTGGATGTCTCCCTACCCCACCAGCCCGCCCACGGCAAAGCCCCCTTCGCAGCCGCTCTGGCGGTTTGGGTGGCGGCCCTTGGCATCGGCGCGGCGACGGGCACTTATGACAGCCATGCCGCCATTCTGCCCCAAGCCGCCGAACTCGAGGCCGTAGAGACCGACTGGAACGTGCAAAGCGGACGCCTTGGCATCGCAGTCACACAACTCGGCAGCACGGTTGAAGGCAGTTTCGCCGACTGGACCGCCGCGATCCGCTTCGAGCCCCGCGAGACTCCCGGCACCGCCGGCGACGTGACAGTCACGGTCTCGATCGGATCACTCACCCTGGGATCGGTCACCGGACAGGCCCTGGGTGCGGAATTCTTTGCCGCCGACACCTTCCCCACCGCCACGCTGAGCGGTGAGATCCTGCGCACCGACACCGGCTATGTCGTGCAAGGCCCGCTGACCATCCGCGACCAATCCGTCCCGGTCACCCTGCCCTTCGAGATCGACATCACCGAGGGTACGGCCACTGCCACGGGCGCACTGACGGTCAACCGCCTCGATTTCGGCGTCGGAGTTGCCTATCCCGACGAAAGCTCGGTCGGGTTCTCTGTCGAGATCGGGTTCGATCTGGTCGCCACAGGCTCTCAATGATGCGCCAGCCCGGGCGGCCTTGCCCCGCCCAAGCGGATCAGCATATGCAGGCAGGCACACCCACCCGAGACACAGAATGAAAAAACCGCCGGCCCAAGGGGCCGGCGGCGTCGTTTCTGATCTCGTCAGGTGGTGCTTATTCAGCCGCCAGCGCCTCGATCGAAATCTGAACCGCGACCTCGTCACTCACCGCCGGAGCAAATGCACCCAGCCCAAAATCCGAGCGCAACAGCGTTGTGCTGGCATCCAGACCCAGCGTGGGTTTGCCCTGGTTGGGGCCGAACGGATAGGGGGCCAGCGCGTTCAGCGTGGTTTCCAGAACAACCGATTTGGTCACATCATTCATCGTCAGATCGCCGGTGATCAGCGCCGTGTTGTCGCCGGTCACTTCGATTCCGGTCGAGGTGAAGGTGATCATGTCACCCTCGGCCGCGCCAAAGAAATCGCCGGACATGAAATGCTGCTCGCGCGCTTCCCAACCGGTGAACATGCTCATCACGGGCATTGAAACAGACACACTGGAATTGGCAGGGTTGGCCTCGTCGAACATGATCTCGCCTTCAAAGCCCGAGAACATGCCGGTGGTGGTGGAAAACCCAAGATGGTCATAGCTGAAGACGACCTGGCTGTGGCTGGCGTCGAGGGCAAATTTGGCCGGGGCCGCAAAAGCAGCTGTGGCACCGGTGGCCAGCGCCGCGGCAAGCAGGATGTGTTTCATGTTGTTGTGCTCCATGGTTACTGTGAACTGTGAGCACATAAGTGGGGCAGACTGTCGCAATAACAACTGACGCCAGATCACAATGACTGTGAGAAAATGAACAGACCTGCGCCTCAGCGCACAAGGTCGCCCAGCTGGTGATGCAAAGCCAGACGCGCTTCCTGATCCGCCAGCGGTACTTTCAGCAGAACGCTGCCATCCACATCCCAGATTTCAAGCTGCCGGGCGCGGATCTTGGCCGCACCCAATGTGTCATAGCTGCGCCGCAGGACCGTGACGGGCCGACCGCGCTCGTTCTTTTGCAGAATGCGCATCTCACGGCGGATCGGGTCGAAATACACTTCGGGCTGGGAATATGTCTTGTTGCGCAGGATCAGCGCCGTGCCGCAAAACGCAAAGAAGATCGACGCGCCCAGCTTGTAAAGCAAAAGCGCCGGATCCGCATTCGAACCGGGCAACAGCCACAGGGCCGGTGCGCTCAGGATCAACGAGGCCCCGGTCAGGCGCAGGAACGCATGCATGAGAACCCGGCCGCCCTCGAACCCCAGCTTGACCGGAAGATGGTCCTGATACTGCGACCGGACCGGTTCGGTGGGGAACACGCTTTGCTTCATGGCAACGGCCACCCCTGCGGATGCGGTGTGATCGCCTGCTTTGGCCGGCGCTGTCTGGAGGCTGATCTGCGCAGTTGTCATTCTCTGTCCCGTTCTATGGCAATGCGCCTTGAAGGGACGCGTTGGTTCCCCTCAAGGTTGTCCGACAACACGGCAGCAATATGGCCAAGGCAGGGAAAGTCGCGGGCAATCGCCCCGATGCGCGATACTCTTGCGTGCTCGGGTAAACCGTGTATACGGAGCGCTCTTTCACAAACACATGAACCGCGCAGTCTCTCGTGGTGGGGCCGTGAAAGAGAAATCGCCCCATCTTTGAAATGCGCCTTGACAGAAACAGGAGTGCACATGCCACTTTACGAGCATGTTTTCATTGCGCGTCAGGATCTTTCCAACACGCAAGCAGAAGGCCTTATCGAACATTTCGGAGCTGTCCTTTCGGACAATGGCGGCAAACTCGTCGAGCACGAGTATTGGGGCGTCAAGACCATGGCCTACAAGATTAACAAGAACCGCAAGGGCCACTATGCCTTCCTGAAGACCGACGCACCCGCGCCGGCGATCCAGGAAATGGAGCGCCTGATGCGCCTGCATGACGATGTCATGCGTATTCTCACCATCAAGGTCGACGCCCACAGCGAAGGCCCCTCGGTCCAGATGCAGAAACGTGATGACCGTGGCGAGCGCGGTGATCGTGGTGATCGTGGTGACCGGGGCGACCGTGGTGACCGGGGCGACCGTGGTGATCGTGGCGAACGCCGCGAGCGCCGCGCGTAATCAGATTAGGAAAGGACAATAAACCATGGCTGCAAAACCATTTTTCCGCCGTCGCAAGGTCTGCCCTTTCTCGGGTGATAATGCACCTGCGATTGATTACAAGGACACGCGCCTGCTGCAACGCTACATCTCGGAGCGGGGCAAGATCGTGCCATCGCGCATCACCGCCGTTTCGGCGAAAAAGCAACGGGAACTGGCCCGCGCAATCAAACGCGCCCGCTTTCTCGCCCTGCTGCCCTATGCCGTGAAGTAAGGAGATACCCACATGCAAGTAATCCTTCTTGAACGCGTGGCCAAGCTGGGCCAGATGGGCGACGTCGTCGACGTCAAACCCGGCTATGCACGCAACTTCCTGCTGCCTCAGGGCAAGGCGCTGTCAGCCTCCGCTGCCAATATCGCAGGGTTCGAAAACCAGAAAGCACAGCTCGAAGCGCGCAACCTGGAAACCCGCAAGGAAGCCGAAGCCCTGGGCAGCCGTCTGGATGGACAGCAGTTCATCGTGATTCGTCAGGCTTCCGATGGCGGCAACCTCTATGGCTCCGTCACCACCCGTGACGCAGCCGAAGCGGCAAGCGAAGCCGGCTTCTCCCTGGATCGCAAGCAGGTCATCATCGACCGCCCGATCAAGGAACTGGGCCTGCACAGCGTAACCGTGACGCTCCACCCCGAAGTGACAGTGTCCATGACGCTGAACGTGGCGCGCTCGCCGGAAGAAGCTGACCTTCAGGCCTCTGGCAAAACGATCCAGGAACTGGCCGCGGAAGAAGAAGCCGAAGCCGAATTCGAGATCGCAGAGCTGTTTGACGATATCGGCGCGGCCGAAATGGACGATCGCGACGATGATCGCTCCTTTGCCCGCGACGAAGCCCCTTCGGGCGAGGACGACAAGGCCTGAGCCTGATCGCCCCTCTGGCATGATTTGTGAAAGGCCGCGCCGGCATATCGGCGCGGCCTTTTTCTTTGCACGCGGCACCGCCCAGGCTCGCGGGCCCTGTTGGCGGGATTTTGCCCAGACAAGGGAACTGCGGTTGCGCGCAACCGACCAATTGGTTTTAAACTTTCGACATGATGAACCACATGCACCGTCGCCATATCCTGATGTCTCTGGCCGCCCTTCCGCTGGCAGCCTGCGCCAGCTCCGAACACCCCCCCGAGGTCGCCCGCGCGACCCTCCCCGACCTGCCGCGTCATCCGAATGAAACGCCCGAACTGCGGGCCAAGATCAACAAATGGGCAGATCACTACGAAGTACCCCGCACGCTTGTTCAGCGCGTGGTGATCCGCGAAAGCACCCACCGCCCCTCGGCGCGCAACGGGCCTTACATGGGGCTCATGCAGATCCACCCCAACACCGCACGCGGCATGGGCTTTCAGGGCCCGCCCGAGAAGCTTCTGGACGCCGAAACCAACCTCAAATACGCGGTGAAGTACCTGCGCGGTGCCTGGCTGGTGTCAGATGGCGATGAAGCCACCGCCGTCGGCTGGTATGCACGCGGCTATTACCATGAAGCCAAACGCCGCGGATTGCTGGAAGAGACCGGCCTCAAGACCTGAGGCTGCGCCGCTGGGGGCTCTGCCCCCAGACCCCCGCCCGTATTTGGTGCAAGAAGAAGAACCAGACGCGCCCGGCCCGTTGCTTCTTCTTGCTTGAAATACGGCAGCGCGCCGTGTGCATATGCGCAGCACAGGCCGGATCAGAACAGGGCGGCGCAAAGAGAAAGGGCCGCCCCTGGGCGACCCTTGAAACCTGTGCACGCATGTAGAGATGTTTATTCTTCGTCCAGCGCTTCGATGGCTTTTTGCAGATCGTCCTTGCTGACTTGCTTATCCGCGACTTTTGCAAGCTCGGTGATATAGTCGATCACCTTGTCTTCAAAGATCGGGGCGCGCAGCTGTTGCTGCATCTGCGCATTTTGCTGAACAAATTCAAAGAACTGGCGTTCCTGGCCGGGGTACTGGCGCGCCTGGGCCATGATGGCCTGGGACATTTCGGCATCCGTGACCTGCACTTCGGCTTTCTGACCCAGTTCAGCCAGCAGCAGACCCAGGCGTACACGGCGCTCGGCCAGTGCTTTGTGCTCGTCGGTCGGCTCGATGGGTGCGTGGTCATGGCCCTGCACATCGGGGTTTTCTTCGTGCCAGAGCTGATGGGCGATCTGACCCGCTTCGGCCTCGACGAGGCTTGGAGGCAGATCGAAGGACACCAGCTTGTCCAGCTCATCCAGAATGCCGCGCTTCATCACGGCGCGCGCCGCACCGGAATACTCGGCTTCCAGACGTTCTGCGATCTGGCCTTTCAGTGAGGCAAGATCCTCGGCACCGAATTTCTGGGCCAGTTCGTCGTTGATCTCGGCGGGAACCGGTTCCTTGACCTCTTTGATGGTGCAGTCGAACACGGCCTCTTTGCCCGCAAGGTGCTCGGCACCATAGTCTTCGGGGAAGGACACTGTGACGGCTTTTTCCTCACCGGCTTTCACGCCGACAAGCTGTTCCTCGAAACCGGGGATGAAGCTGTTGGAGCCCAGCACCAGGGGATAGTCCTCGGCCGCACCGCCTTCAAAGGCTTCGCCGTCGACCTTGCCGACGAAATCCATGACGACCTGGTCGCCGTCTTTCGCTTTGGAGCCTTTCTTGCGGGCTTTGAAATCCTGTGCGGTTTCGGCCAGGTTGGCCAGCGCTTCGTCAACCGCTGCGTCATCGGCTTTTACGACCAGACGCTCGGCTTTCACTTTGGAAAGATCGACCTCGGGGATCTCGGGCAGCGCCTCATAGGACATCTCGACATTGACGTCATCGCCTTCTTTCCAGTCTTCATTGGTCATCTTGACCGCAGGCTGCATGGCGGGGCGATCGCCTGACTCTTCGAAATGCTTGGCCATCGCACCATCGATGGTTTCCTGCATGGCTTCACCCAGCAAACGCTGACCGAACTGCTTTTTCAGCAGCGGCATGGGCACTTTGCCTTTGCGGAACCCTTTCATCTCGATATCGGGCTGCGCCTCGGCGAGTTTCTCGTTTACTTTCGCGTCGAGTTCGGCCGCGGTCACAGTGATCGCATAGCCGCGCTTCAGTCCGTCGTTCAGGGTCTCGGTGACCTGCATCTGATATTCCCCATAGGTTCAAGCCGCCCATAGGCGGCAAGGCGTCTTTTGAAATCTGCGCCCTTCTAGAGAGAGGCGCGCGCAGGCACAAGAGGTCGCGCGCAGATTAACGCCTTTGCGCGTGCTGTTGCACCAGCCGGAAAGCGCGCGGCACCCTGCCAAGGTCGGCGCAAGCCACGGGGTCATATGCTGTGGACAGGGTGAATGGAGATCGAAAACCGGGTTCCCCGCGGGGAACCCCAGAGCCGCACCTGCCTCAAGTAGCCGAAGGCGGTAGGCCAGAAACCAGCCTCAAGTAGCCGAAGGCGGTAGGCCCAAAAAAATGGTGCGGGTGAAGGGACTCGAACCCCCACGCCAAAGGCGCCAGAACCTAAATCTGGTGCGTCTACCAATTCCGCCACACCCGCACGTCTGATCTGCGCGTGTCGCCACGGGCAGCCAGCGTGTGATTAGCAAAGCCTGATGCCAGTGGCGAGGGAAAAGTGTCGTCAGGCCGCCGCGCGCCAGAGCGCGGCTTCGTGGCGTTTGATCATGGGGCGTGCGGCATCCAGCGAGGGGCCGATCGCCGCAATGCCAGCGGGCATGATCGTGCCAAGCTGTGCGCGCAGGACCTCGGGAAAGCTCATCAGGGACAATGCGCCGGGGTTATAGCTTTCGCTGGGCAGGCCTTCGGACATGAGCACCTCATGGGAGGCGCATTGGACATGGATGTAAAGCACCTGCTGCGCGGTCTCATCGACATGGATGCGGTGGCCATCAACCAGATGCGCAGCCGCGGCAAGGACTTCGGGTTCGCCATAGAAAAGCTCGGCCTGTGGCCCCGAGATCAGAATGCGGTGCTGGGGCGAGACGCGCATATCGCGGGCGGGCACTCCGGGGCCAAGTGCGTCCTTTCGGATCACGATCGGGCGCGCGGCCGGGGTGCGGGCCAGATCGCGCGCGCCAAGCCCTGTCTGGCCCACCCAGATCAGAGGCTGTGGGCCACGATCATAGGTCGAAACCAGATCGCCTGCCCGTAGGCTTTCCACCGGGCGTTGCCCCGATGGCGTATCAATCAGGATGCCCGGCGTGAAACAGGCCGGAACCGCGATCTCGATGTTATCCAGGGGGGGCCGGCCGGAACTGCCCGGCCCCTCGAAGGCGGCGATCACTTCCAGCGCGACACCTGCCGGCGGGATCACCTCGATAAAGGCCAGACCTTCGACGGTCGAATAGGCGGGGGAGGAATTGTTGAAATTGACGGCGAGTGCCTGGTATTCGATGCCGGTATCGGGATCGCGCAGGACGATGCGGTATTCGGCTTCGACCACGGTATTGTTGTTGTATCGATCTCCATCGAAAAACTGACGGCCCCGCAAACGCTGATTTGAATCATTGTCGTCGAAATTGACGTCACTGCCGCCATCGCGAATATCAATTTCCTCGAAATCATAACTGTTGAGGGTGATGTTCAACCCCACCAGATGCGAGCCGTCGCCCTGCGAAATACCGCTGAGTTGCCCCCCGCCGGAGACCGAGATTTGGGAATCCCCAATCGCCCAGAAACTGTAGTTCGCCATATATGCAGACCTGCCCGATCCACGGCCTTTTTCGGCCTTGATTTCGTTACAGTTATCATGAGGCGGCCTGCTGCGTCACCGTGGCTTGGGGAACACGGTCCCTGTCTGTTGCAGCGCAACCACAGAAATACTTCTCGTAGTTAATCAGTCATTTAGATATTGTGGCGAAAAAAAGACGAGGCAGCAGAGCGAGTAACGGTCATGACCCCATTTACGGGCGGTCGGATTGGTGAAGAGATTCCTCAGTTCCGGCCCTTTATCTCAGGTCAAATTGATCTGGGCGGCATTTTGACAGGCACATCGGTGCGGACATTGGACGGAGATATTCCGATTGAATTCCTGTCGCCCGGAGACCGGATCATCACGCGCAATAGTGGTGCTGCGAAACTGATCGCGATCGAGGTCGATACAGTTACCGAAGCGGCGGTTGAATTCACCTCGGGATCCATTGGCGATATTGCTGCGGAAACATCTCTGATATTGCCGGCCAGCCAGCCGATCCTGTTGCGTGACTGGCGTGCCAAGGTGATGTTCGGCCAGCCGCAGGCAGTGTGCGTGGCGGGCATGCTGATCGATCACGGTTTCATCCTGGACCTGGGCGAGCGGGAGATGACCCTGCACCGCCTGATCTTCAACCGCGATCAGGTTGTCTATGCCGGTGGGCTGGAATTGATGAGCGCGCCCATGCTTCAATGGAAGCGTGCAGCGGCCTGATCTTTTCCGTTTCGTACCCCCTTGGGGTCGTTAGGCATACCGACGCATCAGCGCGCTGCTTGCCTCAGTCACACAAGGCACGCAGCAGCTTGGGCAGTTCTTCGGGCAGATCCTCGGCGATCAGGCCGGGTCCAAAGCTGCGCGCGGCCTCGACATGAAGCCATGCGGCGGTCTCGGCGGCCTGCATCGGGGCTGCGCCGCGCGCCAGCAATCCGGCGATGATCCCTGCCAGCACATCGCCTGATCCCGCGGTGGCAAGCCAAGGTGCCGCGCGCTCGTGGATTGCGGCATGGATCGACACCCGCCCGTCCGCAGCGGCGATCACGGTATCGGGGCCCTTGAACAGGATGGCGCAGCCTGCGCGCGCTGCCGCCGCGCGGGTCGCGTCCGCTTTGGAAAAGGCCGGCCCATGGAGCGCGGGGGCGTTGAGCTGTTCGGCGAGATCCGGAAACAGGCGGCTGAATTCCCCTGCATGGGGCGTCAGAACACAGTGTTCATGCAGCATCGCAAACAGGTCTTGGGGCGCATCCTGAAATGCGCTGAGCGCATCCGCATCCAGAACCGTGCCGCGAGGTCTGGCGCGGGCACAGGCAAGCGCAACCAGATCGCGTGCGCGCGCAAGTCCCAGACCGGGCCCCAGGCAGAGCGCGTTGAGGCGGTCGTCCTCAAGCAGCCTTGCCAGATCCCCTGCCCCATTGAGCGGTTTGATCATGATCGCATCTAGCCGTGCGGCATGTTCCGGCATGGCCGCGGCCTCGCAACAGAGAGACACCAGCCCTGCGCCCACCCTGAGCGCTGCGCGCGCGGCCAGTCGCGCCGCACCGCCGGCACCGGGCGGGCCGGACAGGATCAGGGCGTGGCCGTGGCTGTATTTGTGGGCACCATCGGCTTTGCCCAAGGCGATCGTCGGAGCCTGAATGTCATGTGCCGCCGATTCTGCGCCCCGGGTCAGGCCAATGTCCTTGATGACCGTTCTGCCGGATCTGCTGGGGCCCGCATTCAGCACATGACCCAGTTTGCGGGCATGAAACGTCACCGTGAGGGCGGCCCAAACGGCCTCGCCCCCCTCTCCGAGGATGCGGCCGCTGTCGCTGCACAGGCCCGAAGGGACATCCACGGCGACCGTCTTTGCCTGCGCCGCGCGATCATCGCGCCGCTCGCGCGCCCAATCGAGGAGAACCGAACTCAGCGGGCGCGTCAGCCCGGTGCCAAACAGCGCATCGACAAAAAGGTCAGCCTGATCCCCATGGCGCGGCGTGGCGGCATCAAAGGGATGCACCTTGCCCATGGCGCACCAGCGGTCGTGATTGACGCGCGCATCCCCCAGGAGTTTGGCCGGATCGCCGAAGAGATGAACCTCGACCCGCCAGCCCCATTGCTGCAAGAGCCGCGCAACAACAAAACCGTCACCGCCGTTGTTGCCCGGACCGCACAGCACCACGGCGTGATGCGGAAGCTGCGCAAGCTCGGGCCAGTGTTCGAATACCGCCTCGACCACGCCGCGCCCGGCCCGCTCCATCAGGTCCAGCCCGACAGCTGCGCCCCGGTCCATCGCGTCCTGTTCGAGTGCCCGCATCTGGGCGGCGGTAAGAAGCCCGGTCATGTCATTCGCACCCAACGATTCAATTTCGATGTCTTTTTATGCACTATGCACAAAATTTGAGCGCATCACGGAATTCCCCCGCAACCCATGCGCCCCCCTGACCTTATCAGATTGTGGCCCGAAAACAGAAGTGATCTGACCCAAGACCAACGTTCGATACGCATGCGAGGGAGCCCCAATGAAAAAAATCGAAGCAATCATCAAGCCGTTCAAGCTGGATGAAGTCAAAGAAGCCCTTCAGGAAGTGGGCGTTCAGGGCCTGAGCGTGATCGAAGTGAAGGGGTTTGGTCGCCAGAAGGGCCATACCGAGCTTTATCGCGGTGCGGAATATGTGGTGGATTTCCTGCCCAAGGTGAAAATCGAGGTTGTGCTGGACGATGATCTGGTGGATGCCGCCATCGAAGCGATCGTGAACGCCGCCAAGACAGACAAAATTGGAGACGGGAAGATCTTTGTATCCACCGTCGAGCAAGCAATTCGCATTCGGACCGGTGAATCCGGCTCGGACGCGCTGTAACGATAACTGCCATTCAATAGAGAGGACCCAACGGAATGAGCAAGGACGCAGTTCTCAAGCAAATCGCGGATGAAGACGTCGCATATGTCGATATCCGCTTTACCGACCCGCGCGGTAAACTGCAGCACGTGACAGTCATGGCCGACCAGGTCGATGAAGATTTCCTGGATGAAGGCTTTATGTTCGACGGGTCGTCGATTGCCGGCTGGAAAAGCATCGAAGCGTCGGACATGAAGCTGATGCCCGACACCGAAAGCGCATATATCGACCCGTTCTTTGCGGAAAAGACCCTGTGCATCCACTGCTCGATCGTGGAGCCCGACACGGGCGAAGCCTATGAGCGCGACCCGCGCGGCACGGCTCAGAAGGCCGAGGCATATCTTGTGTCTTCGGGCATTGGCGATGTGTCCTACTGGGGTCCGGAAGCTGAATTCTTCCTGTTCGACAACGTGCGCTATTCCAACACGATGAACAAAGTGTCCTATGAAGTGGACGCACTGGATGCGGCCTGGAACACCGACACCGAATACGAGATGGGCAACATGGGACACCGTCCCGGCGTCAAGGGCGGCTATTTCCCCGTTCCGCCCGTAGACGATGCACAAGACATCCGTTCGGAAATGCTGTCGACGATGAAAGCCATCGGCATGAAGGTCGACAAGCACCACCACGAAGTGGCCT
This sequence comes from Aestuariivita sp., assembly GCF_049276915.1. NCBI lineage: Bacteria > Pseudomonadati > Pseudomonadota > Alphaproteobacteria > Rhodobacterales > Paracoccaceae > Aestuariivita > Aestuariivita sp. Next base: position 18,891 of record NZ_JBASXK010000007.1, read on the forward strand.
CGTGCCAGCACGAGCTGGGCCTGATCTTCGGCAGCCTCACCAAGCAGGCTGACGAATTGCAGAAATACAAGTACGTGATCCACAACGTGGCCCATGCTTACGGCAAATCTGCAACCTTCATGCCCAAGCCGATCTATGGCGACAACGGCACCGGCATGCACTGCAACATGTCGATCTGGAAAGACGGCAAGCCTTTGTTCGCAGGCGACAAATATGCCGATCTGTCGCAGGAAGCTCTGTATTTCATCGCCGGCATCCTGAAACACGCCAAGACGCTGAACGCGTTCACCAACCCGTCGACCAACTCGTACAAGCGTCTGATCCCGGGTTTTGAAGCGCCCGTGCTGCGCGCCTATTCGGCACGCAACCGGTCGGGTTGTGTGCGTATCCCATGGACCGAAAACCCGAAAGCCAAGCGCGTCGAGGCCCGTTTCCCCGATCCGGCGGCAAACCCCTACCTGTGCTTTGCAGCATTGCTGATGGCCGGTCTGGACGGCATCAAGAACAAGATCGATCCCGGCGAGGCGATGGACAAGAACCTCTATGACCTGCCCGCAGAAGAGCTGGAAGGCATCCCGACTGTCTGTGGCTCGCTGCGTGAGGCGATTGATTGCCTCAAGGCGGATCATGAGTTCCTGCTGGCCGGTGATGTGTTCACCAAAGACCAGATCGATGGCTATATCGACCTGAAGATGGAAGAGATCGAACTGTTCGAGCACACGCCGCACCCGGTCGAATTCCAGATGTATTACAGCTGCTAAGCCAGCCTGTCGTATATGAGAAATCAAGCGGGTGCCCTATCGGGTGCCCGTTTTTTTCATCGGATCATCATGTCTTCACATTGCTATCTCATTTTCGCCAATCTTGCAGAACACAACCGTCGCGGGACAGATACTCAGGCAGGCGACATGGCAGCTTCGACGACAAGTTTTGAACAACGCATCGCGCGCATTCAGGCGCGCGCCGAAACAGGTCAGAATGACGGCTTCGTGGCCCCCGGCGTTGCCGAAGATGGTTTTAACCGCAAGGCGACCAAGGCCTATCGTCCCAAGCAAAAGGGCTCGCGCTCGGGGTACATGGTTTCCGTGCTCGGAGGATTGCTGACATCCTTTGTGGTCGTGGGTCTGGGCATGGTGGTCCTGACGAGTGGCGGCGGCAGCTTTGAAGACGTTGCAAGCGCGCTGCTGCTGGGGTCACAGTAACGCTCTGGCGTCACCTTGCCGTGACGGGACTGACACATCCCTTGATAAGCCCTCTGTCGGGGCCCACCCTGTTACCCGACCCACCTGGAGTAACAGTTCATGCCAACCGAACGAATTACCTTTCCCGGACAGTCCGGAAACGTGCTGGCGGCGCGGCTTGATCTGCCTGATGGGCCGGTTCTGGCAACGGCCGTGTTTGCCCATTGTTTTACCTGCGGAAAGGATATCCCGGCCGCGCGCCGGATCGCGGCGCGTCTTGCGGCGATGGGGATCGCGGTGCTGCGGTTCGACTTTACCGGGCTGGGCCATTCCGAGGGAGAGTTCGCCAACACCAGTTTCACCTCGAATGTCGAGGATATCGTGGCGGCCTGCCGCTATCTTGACGGGCGCGGCCTGGCACCAGAATTGCTGATCGGCCATTCCCTGGGAGGGGCGGCTGTGCTGAAGGCCAAAGCCCAGATTGCCACGGTCAAGGCGGTGGTGACGCTGGGGGCTCCGTTTGATCCCGAACATGTCACCCATAATTTTGGCGATGCCCTGCCGGATATCCTTGCAAAGGGTGAGGCCGAAGTGACCTTGGGCGGGCGCCCCTTCACGATCGGGCGCAGCTTTATCGAGGATATCGCCCAGGGTCCGCTGAGAGAGGCGATCAGCGGATTGCGGGCGGCCTTGCTGGTGATGCATGCGCCGCGCGACGAGATCGTCAGCGTGGACAATGCCAGCCAGATCTTCCTGGCGGCCAAACATCCCAAGAGCTTTGTCACGCTGGATGATGCCGATCACCTGATCAGCCGCGCGCGCGATGCGGAATATGCAGCCGGTGTGATCGCGGCCTGGGTCACGCGCTATATCGAACTGACGCCGCCTGCCCCGCCACCCGGCGCGCTCGAAGGGATCGTGCGTGTCTCGGAGGCGGATTCAGCGGGCTTTTTGCAGGATGTCAACTCGGGACCCGAGCATCATATTCTGGCCGATGAACCTCTGGCCTATGGCGGCACCAATCGCGGCCTGTCGCCTTACGGTCTGGTCTCGGCCGGTCTTGGTGCCTGCACCTCGATGACGATCCGGATGTATGCGCGCCGCAAGGGTTGGCCGCTGGACGGGATCAGCGTGGATATCACCCATAACAAGGTGCATGCTCAGGATGCCGAAGTCGCGACGAACAATCGGATCGATCAGTTCGAACGCCGCATCCGGCTGGAGGGCGCGCTGACTGGCGAGCAGCGCGCGCGGCTGCTTGAGATTGCCGACAAATGTCCGGTGCACCGCACGCTGGAGACCGGTGCGCAGGTGCTCACCACTCTGGTCGAGTAGGCCCGGTGAACGAAAAAGGGCGCGGATGACCCGCGCCCTGTCTCACATGTCGTTATCCGCGGTCAGCCGCGTGCGGTGCCAACCAGCTTCCACAGGGCCGGCAACAGCGCCGCGGCCAGTGCCAGTTTCAGCGCATCGCCCACAAGGAAGGGTGTCAGGCCCCATTGCAGGATCGGCTTGTCCCAGCCATAGAGCGTGCCCAGCCAGTACAGGCCCGGCAGATAGATCAGCACCGTGCCCACGGCCATTGCCGCCGCCATCCAGAGCACCGATTTGTCCCAGCCGCGCCGCGCCAGCGCGCCAAGTGCGACAGTGGCCAGCACATAGCCCAGCAGATAACCGCCCGTGCCGCCCATCATGTAGGACAGACCCGCCGCTTCGGCCGAGGAGCCGGCAAACACGTCAAAGCCAAGCGCGCCGATGATCATGTATCCAAGTATCGTCGCCAGACCCAGACGCGGGCCATAGGCGGCACCGATGCTGAGAACGGCAAATGTGCCCATGGTCACCGGAACCGGCCACATCGGCACTTTGATCTTGGCCGCAATCGCCAGAACGGCGATACCAAGCACCACCAGAACCGCCTGTTTGATCCGCAACGCGGTGCCATCGCGCGGGCCCAGTGCCTCGCTCAGTACCATGCCATGTGCCGTGCTCATCTATGTGATCTCCTGTCCGTAACTGGTGTTTTCACCTGAATGCCGCATCTGAAGCAGTGTCGCAAGGGGCAATTTCGCGCGGTAAGACACCGGCGGGTTGATCTGGGTCAAAGCCACGGGGCCGGACCGGGGGCATAGACTTGGCCAGTGCAACCAACAGTGAGAGGGGATCGCCATGGGCTGGATCTCGAAAATCGCAAACAGCGCCGATCTGGCTTCGGGCATGATGGAGCGCCTTGGCTCGGATTTCGCTCAGGACATCATCAACAACCCCGAAACCGGCACGCGCAAATATGCCAGCGTGGTGATGCGCTGCTCGGGGTGCAGCGATCAGGACGGCTGTGCCAAACTGCAGGCCGAGAATGACCATCTGGATCACGCCCCCTCCTATTGCCGCAATGCCGATGTGCTGGAGCGCAAGCTGCGCGCCTGATCACGCGGCCGGGCTGTACTGCGAGACCATGCGATAGGCCTTTTTGGGGCCTGTCACATCCCATGTCGCACGCCAGTTCGGCCAGTCCGAGAAATCATAGGCCACGCGGTATGTATCGGGTGGGCACAGATGCAGAGCCTCTCCGCCAGCACCGGGAATCCGGTGAAAGGCGCGGCCATCTTCAAAGAACACGTTCAACCCCTCCTCCCAGCGATAGCGCCGCGTGGCGCGCATGGGCGGGCTGTTGGCAAGGCGCAACTCTCCTGTTTCGGTATATTCCAGCGCGCCGTCTGCTGTGGGCGCGAAATCGCCCGTGCCGGTGAACTGTCCGGTGGTGCCATCCGCCTGCGTGATGGTGCGCGCAATGACCCAGAGACCCCGGAAATCAGACAATCTGCGCTCAGCCGGCATGCAGCCCCCCGATCAGCCTCGGGTTGGCTGCGCAGAACTGGATCGCAAGGTCAAAGCGTCTCAATCGGGGTTCCCAACCTTGTAGTGGCCTGCGGCGCAGTCTAAGAGCCTCGCGACAGCAAGAACAGCCCCGAAGGACACGTCATGATCCCGCGCTATTCCCGCCCCGACATGGTTGCGATCTGGTCGCCCGAAACCAAATTCCGCATCTGGTACGAGATCGAAGCCCATGCCTGTGAAGCGATGGCCAATCTGGGCGTCATCCCGCGCGAGAACGCGGATGCGGTCTGGAAAGCCAAGGATGTCGAGTTCGACGTGGCGCGCATCGATGAAATCGAGGCGGTGACCAAACATGACGTGATCGCCTTTCTGACCCATCTGGCGGAACATATCGGATCGGATGAGGCGCGTTTCGTGCATCAGGGCATGACCAGTTCGGATGTTCTGGATACCTGTTTCAACGTCCAGCTGACCCGCGCGGCAGATATCCTGATCGCGGATATCGAAGGGTTGTTGGCGGCGCTGAAACGCCGTGCCCATGAGCACAAGGACACGATCCGCATCGGACGCAGCCACGGCATACACGCCGAGCCCACCACCATGGGTCTGACATTCGCCCGGTTTTACGCCGAGATGGATCGCAACCTGAGCCGTATGCGCGATGCGCGCGCCGAGATTGCGACCGGCGCGATTTCAGGCGCGGTGGGCACATTCGCCAATATCGACCCGCGCGTGGAAGAGCATGTCTGCGACCAGCTTGGCCTTGTGCCCGAACCCATCAGCACCCAGGTCATTCCGCGTGACCGCCATGCGGCCTTCTTTGCGACGCTTGGGGTTATCGCCTCGTCGATCGAGAACATCTCGATCGAGATCCGCCACATGCAGCGCACCGAGGTGCTGGAAGCCGAAGAGTTCTTTTCCGCAGGACAGAAAGGCTCGAGCGCAATGCCGCACAAGCGCAACCCCGTGCTGACCGAGAACCTCACGGGTCTGGCACGGCTGGTGCGTATGGCCGTTATCCCGGCGATGGAGAACGTGGCCCTCTGGCACGAGCGCGACATTTCGCATTCCAGTGTCGAGCGCAACATCGGCCCCGATACCACCGTGACACTGGATTTCGCGCTGGCGCGGCTGACCTCGGTGATCGACCGGCTGGTGATCTATCCCGACAACATGATCGCCAATATGAACAAGTTTCGCGGCCTCGTGATGAGCCAGCGCGTGTTGCTGGCCCTGACACAGGCGGGGGTGAGCCGCGAGGATTCCTATCGGCTGGTGCAGCGCAACGCCATGAAGGTCTGGGAGGAAGGCAAGGATTTCAAGACCGAGCTTCTGGCCGACAGCGAGGTGCTGGCCGCCCTGAGCGCCGAAGAGATCGAAGAGAAATTCGATCTGGGCTATCACACCAAACATGTGGACACGATCTTTGAGCGGGTGTTCGGCGACGCGCCGTAACAGGGTTTTTGGCGCGCACAGGTGCTGCAAAACCGGGCATCTGCGTGCAGATCCGGCTTGAGCGTCAGAAATTCCTTTGGCGCAGCCGCGGTTTCGGGTTAGTCTGACCCTGCGTAATCCGGAGGATATCATGACGATCAAGACAATTTTGACCGCACTTGCATTGACCGTATTGCCAGCAAGCGCATTCGCGATGTGTTCTGACAAGAACTATCAGGCCATGTCCTGTGCCGAAGGCAGTGTCTGGGACATCAATACTCAAACCTGTGTCAAGCAGGTGATGAGCTAAGCGCAGGCTGCGCTTGCCCAGGAATCAAGACCTCACGATTAAGTCAGGGCGGCTCTTTCAGGGTCGCCTTGTTCACGTTGAGAGCTATGTTGCGCTCAAAGCCACATATCCAAGGAAGTCATCATGCGCCTCGCCATAGCTCTTTGCCTGTCCCTCGCGCCGGTCTGCGCCCTTGCGGCAGGTTCCGACACCCCCACCACAAGCGCTCCGAAGCCGACACAAACCACGCAGACCTGCAGCGGAATTCAGGTCTGGGATCCGGCGACCAAGAAATGCGTCAATCCGCGCGGCTCGTCCCTGGATCAGGACCTTCTGGGCGACGCGGTGCGTGAGCTGGCCTATGCCGGACGCAACGAAGACGCGCAGGGCGTGTTGCGCGCAATGGCCGATCAGGACAGCGACCTGGTGCTGACCTATTGGGGCTTTACCCATCGCAAGCTGGGCAACATGGATCAGGCCAAGATGTTCTATGACCGCGCGCTTGAAAAGAATCCCGACAACCTGCTGGCGCGCTCCTATCTGGGCCAGGGCTATGTCACGGAAGGCCGGATGATGGCTGCCAAGACGCAATTGCGCGAGATTCGCGCCCGTGGCGGTGCCGGCGGCTGGGCCGAGACATCGCTGGCTCAGGCCATCGAGACCGGCGAGACCTATAACTACTGATTGAGGGTTTTTTTACGGCTTTGCCCCTATCCTGCTGTCTGGTTTGAAACAGGCAGCAGGACCTCTCCGGCATGAGCGATGTACCCCCCTTGCCCGCCCTCTCCATACGGGGCGGGCGCGGTGATGTAACGGCCAATGATCCGCCGCGCGCACGCCGTGCCCTTGGCAAACGCGCCAAGGCCGCGGTGATCGTGCGGCTGTTGTTGAACGAGGGGGCCGATATCCCGCTTGAGGATCTGCCCGAAGATCTGCAGGCCACGCTGACCCAGCAGATGGGCCAGATGGGGCTGGTGGATCGGGACACGCTGGGCGCGGTGGTTGCCGAATTCGCAGATGAGCTGGACGGTCTTGGGCTGACCTTTCCCAAGGGACTGGTCGGGGCGCTGAACGCGCTGGATGGCAGGATCAGCCCGCAAACCGCAGCACGCCTGCGCAAGGAGGCGGGTGTGCGCCAGATGGGAGATCCCTGGGAACGCCTGAGGGGCGAAGCGATCGAGGATCTTCTTCCCCTTGCCCTGCAGGAAAGTGTCGAGGTGGCGGCCGTGATGCTGTCAAAGCTGGAGACCGGCAAGGCGGCAGACTTGCTGGGCCGCCTGCCCGGCCCGCTGGCGCGGCGCATCACCTATGCGGTGTCCCTGACCAGCAAGGTCAGCCCCGACGCGGTGGATCGCATCGGTCTGGCGCTGGCTGCCCAGCTTGAGGCAAAACCCGTTCTGGCCTTTGCATCCGGCCCGGTCGAGCGGGTGGGTGAGATCCTGAATTATTCCACCGCCAGCACCCGGGATGACGTGTTGAGCGGGCTGGACGAAACCGACGCCGATTTCGCCCGCGAGGTGCGCAAGGCGCTGTTCACATTCGCCCATATCCCCGAACGGGTGGAGGGGCGAGACGCCTCGAAAATCACCCGCGCGGTCGAGGAACCCACTCTGGTCTGCGCGCTTGCCTATGCGCGAAGTTCCGAAGATACCGCAGCGGCGGCCGAATTCCTGCTGGCCAATATGTCCACGCGTCTGGCCGATAATCTGCGCGAGCTGGTCGACGCCGCCGGCACGCCCCGCCCCCGAGAGGGAGAGGAGGCCTTGACCGCCATGGTCATCGCAGCCCGCGATCTGGCGGAAAGCGGAGAGATCACGCTGTTGCGCCCCGGTCAGGATGACGACAACGGCGAGGGTTGATCCCGCAGCGAACTTGCGCGCCTTGCCCCTCAAGGCGCTCACACGACCGGGTGCCGGTGGATCCGCGCGCGCTGTGGCAAGCGCACAGGCCGCAGGCGCTGCACGAGGGCAATGGACAACCCCGGCCCGATCCGTCAAGCACGACGTATGAACATCCGCCGCCTCTGCGCCACACCAAGCCGGCACATTCGATGAGTGCCCCCGGCGATACGACCGCCGCCGCAACCTCGCAGGGGCGCGCGATTCTGATGATGCTGGGGGCGATCCTGTGTTTTTCGATCATGGATGCCAGCGTCAAGGCACTGACGGCCAAGGTCGGCGTCATGCCCGGCCTCTGGGCGCGCTATGCGGGGCAGATGGTGATCGTTCTGATCCTGATCCTGCCGCGCATCAAAACGGTGACCAGAACCGCCTATCCGGGTCTGCAAATCGCCCGCTCGATCCTGTTGATGTGCGCGACCGGCTTTTTCTTCTGGGGCTTGTCCCTGATCACCCTGAGCAGTGCCGCCGCCCTGATGGCGGTGAACCCGGTGCTGATCACCTTGGGGGCCGCGCTGTTTCTGGGGGAAAAGCTGGGGTTTCGCCGTCTGGGCGGGATTTTTGCGGCCATGCTGGGGGCGGCCATTATCATCCGTCCGGGAAGTGATATCTTTACCCCGGCCGCCCTGCTGCCGCTTTGCGCGGCGATGTCTTATTCTGGCTATGCGCTGCTGACGCGGCTGGTGGGCCATCGCGAGGACATCTGGACCTCGCTGTTTTACACCGGGCTTGTGGGCACGGTGATCCTGAGCCTAGCCATTCCCTTTACCTGGCAGACGCCCGATGCGGCCGGGCTGGCGCTGATGCTGGCAACTGCAGGCATGGGCACGATGGGGCAGCTTTTGCTGATCCGGGCACTGACCGCAGGTGAGGCGAGCATGCTTGCGCCTTACGCCTATTGCGGTCTGATCTTCGCGGCGTTGTTCGGAATCGTATTCTTTGACGAATGGCCGGATCAGTGGACGTTGCTGGGCACACTTGTGATTGCCACAGCCGGTATTTATGTCTGGCACCGCGAAACCTATCAGCGCTGACCCAGATCCGACCATGCCTCTTGACGCCTCTCAGCTGACTGTCCGCCAACGCGCCGGGTATTTTGCCGCCAATATCGTGTTGCGGGGCTTTCTGGGACTGGTGCTGATGATCCCCTACCGCTGGCGTGTGCCGTTCATGGGCTGGGTGGTGTCACGCGTCGCTGGGCCCCTTGCGGGGTTTTCCAAACGCATCCGCCATAACCTGTCTCTGACCTTTCCTGACATGCCCGAGGACAAGATCCGCCATCTGTGCCGCGCGGTCCCGGACAATGCCGGGCGCACCCTGATCGAGAACTACTCGGGCGCGGCCTTCATCGACCGCGTCAGCGCCCATCCCCCGACGGGACCGGGCTATGCTGCGCTGCAAGAGGCGCAGGCGCAGGGCAAGCCGGTGTTTCTGGCCTCGGGCCATTTTGGAAATTACAACGCCTATCGCGCCAATCTGCCCAGATACGGATTCGAGACCGGGTCGCTTTACCGGCGCATGGCCAACCCCTATTTCAACGAACACTATGTCGCCTCGATGAAGCAGAGCGCCCCCCTGATGTTTGAACAGGGGCCATCGGGCATGCGTGGGTTGATCAAACATCTGAAATCCGGAGGCGTCGTCGCGATCCTGCATGACCTGCATGTGCATGGCGGCAGCGAGCTGAGATTCTTTGGCCAGCCTGCGGTGACATCACTGGTGACCGCTGAACTGGCCTTGAAATACGGCGCTGTGATCATCCCCTGCTATGCCATTCGCCAGCCCGACGGTCTGAGCTTCAAGCTTGAGATGCATGCGCCCATCCCGCAGTCAGACGCCATGACCATGACGCAGGCGCTGAACGATGATCTTGAAGCGATGGTGCGCGAACATATGGAGCAGTGGTTCTGGATCCACCGCCGCTGGAAGCCATGGTACGGTCTGGGCCGCGAGGATGGCGGCGGTTAATCCAGCCTGGCTGCGGCCACGATGGGCCCATGATCGACATATTGGACAAGAACCACAACAGGATCTTCGCCCTGTGCAGAGGTCGTTATCTCAAGCGGATCGGAACCGTCCCATTCGGCCATGATGACCATGTCGCTGACCACATTGGCATAGACCATGTGATGGCCTGCGTTTTCACCGCGGGTGATATCGATGCTGCGCTCGGGCGTGTATCGCAGCAATTGCACGATCATCGGATCCTTTGCCGCGCCCTGCACAAGGCTGGCGCGGATCGTGACATCGTCACCCTGGCGCGTGAGGCTCAGATCCACCTGCCGGGGCAAGGCCGCATGGGCCGCGATACGATCGGCCAGTTCCATTCCACGCGCCCCCATGACGCTGTCGGTGCCATTGACGATCATCTGCGGCGTATAGATCGACCGGCGCCCAGCGGCCACGGCATAGGCCTTCTGCCGCTCGGTATGGGCCGGGCTGGCGAATTGGTCTTTCCAGCCGATGTAGTCCCAGTAATCCACATGCAGCGCCAGCGCGATCACGTCTTCGCGCGCGGCGAGTTCATGCAAGAGCGCATCCGCAGGCGGACAGGACGAACAGCCCTGAGAGGTGAAAAGCTCGACCACCACCGGATTGGATTGCGCGGAAGCCGGGGCTGCAAACGCAAGCCAGAGCAGAGAAAACAGGGCGAGGAAGGGCTTCATTCGGACATCCGTGGCGTGGTCATTGGCTGGTCACCAGCAGATAGTGAACCCCGGATCAAATGACCAATCAAGGTTTCGAGAGAGTCTGACACAACTGTGCTGTCAAAGTTTTGTGCACAATGGTATACAAAAACGCCGCACCCCTCTTCTTTGCTGTTGATCGGACGCTGGGAACACGGCAGATAGCACCCGATCAAGACCTGTTTTACTCACCCGCTAGGGAGGCCTCAGATGCCCATTACCGTTGGTCAGGACACCGCCAAGACCCGCCGTTCCATTTCCGTGAACGGCAAGACCTTTGCCTATTACTCGATCCCCGCCGCCACCGAAGCGGGCCTGGGCGATTTTTCCAGGCTGCCTGCCGCACTGAAAGTGGTGCTGGAGAACATGCTGCGGTTTGAAGATGGCAAGACCGTGAGTGTGGACGACATCAAGGCCTTTGCCGAATGGGGTGCCAAAGGTGGCCAGAACCCGCGTGAGATCGCCTATCGCCCGGCGCGCGTTCTGATGCAGGATTTCACCGGTGTGCCCGCGGTTGTCGATCTGGCGGCCATGCGGGATGGCATCGTGGCGCTGGGGGGCGATCCGGAAAAGATCAACCCGCTGAACCCGGTGGATCTGGTCATCGACCATTCGGTGATGATCGACGAATTCGGCAACCCGCGCGCCTTCCAGATGAATGTGGACCGCGAGTATGAGCGCAACATGGAGCGCTATACCTTCCTCAAATGGGGCCAGTCTGCGTTCAACAATTTCCGCGTCGTGCCCCCCGGCACCGGTATCTGCCACCAGGTGAACCTGGAGTATCTTGCCCAGACCGTCTGGAGCGACGTGGATCAGAACGGCGACGTGGTTGCCTATCCCGATACATTGGTCGGCACCGACAGCCACACCACCATGGTCAATGGTGCCGCGGTTCTGGGCTGGGGTGTTGGCGGGATCGAGGCCGAGGCCGCGATGCTGGGTCAGCCGATCTCGATGCTGATCCCCGAAGTCATCGGCTTCAAGCTGACCGGTGCGATGCGCGAGGGCACGACCGGCACGGACCTGGTTCTCAAGGTGGTCGAATTGCTGCGCGCCAAGGGTGTCGTGGGCAAATTCGTGGAATTCTATGGCCCCGGCCTGGACACCCTGCCCCTGGCGGATCGCGCCACCATCGCCAACATGGCACCGGAATACGGCGCGACCTGTGGCTTTTTCCCGATCGACGGCGAGACGCTGCGCTATCTGCGCACCACGGGCCGGGACGAGGACCGCATCGCGCTGGTCGAAGCCTATGCCAAGGACAACGGGTTCTGGCGCGGTCCGGATTATGATCCGATCTATACCGATACGCTGGAACTGGACATGGGCACCATCGTGCCGGCAATCTCGGGCCCCAAGCGCCCGCAGGATTACGTGGCGCTGACCGATGCCAAGGCCGCCTTCACCCGTGAGATGGCCGAAACCTTCAAACGTCCGATGAACAAGGAAGTGCCTGTCGCGGGCGAGGATTACACGCTCAGCTCGGGCAAGGTGGTCATCGCGTCGATTACCTCCTGCACCAACACGTCCAACCCTTACGTGATGATCGGTGCAGGGCTGGTGGCGCGCAAGGCCGCAGCCTTGGGGCTGAACCGCAAGCCCTGGGTCAAGACATCGCTGGCACCGGGTTCGCAGGTCGTGTCGGCCTATCTCGAGGCGGCCGATCTGCAGGACGATCTGGACAAGATCGGCTTCAACCTGGTGGGCTATGGCTGCACCACCTGTATCGGCAACTCGGGTCCGCTGCAAAAAGAGCTGTCGGACGCCATCGCCGAGGGCGATCTGGTGGCAACCTCGGTCCTGTCGGGCAACCGCAACTTCGAAGGGCGCATCAGCCCGGATGTGCGCGCGAACTATCTGGCCTCTCCGCCGCTGGTGGTGGCCTATGCGCTGGCGGGAACCATGGATATCGACCTGACGACCGAGCCCCTGGCCCAGACGCCGGATGGCAAGGATGTCTATCTCAAGGATATCTGGCCAACCCAGCAGGAGATTGCAGAGCTGGTCGAGAAAACCGTCACCCGCGCCGCCTTCATCGAGAAATACGCCGATGTCTTCAAAGGTGACGAGAAATGGCAATCCGTCCAGACGACCGACGCCCAGACATACGACTGGCCGCCGCAATCGACCTACGTCCAGAACCCGCCCTATTTCCAGGGTATCACGATGGAAACCAAGAAGATCGAGAATCTCACGGGGGCCAAGGTGCTCGCGGTTCTGGGGGACATGATCACCACGGATCACATCTCGCCTGCCGGGTCGTTCAAGGAAAGCACGCCAGCGGGCCAGTACCTGATCGAACGGCAAGTGCCGGTGCGCGAGTTCAACTCGTACGGGTCGCGCCGTGGCAACCACGAGGTGATGATGCGCGGCACCTTCGCCAATATCCGGATCAAGAACGAGATGCTGGATGGTGTCGAGGGCGGCTATTCCAAGGGACCGGATGGCACGCAGATGTCGATCTATGATGCCGCCATGGCCTATCAGGCCGAAGGCACGCCGCTGGTGGTCTTTGGCGGTGAGCAATATGGCGCAGGTTCGTCACGCGACTGGGCGGCCAAGGGTACGGCCCTTCTGGGTGTCAAGGCGGTGATCGCGGAAAGCTTTGAGCGCATCCACCGTTCGAACCTTGTTGGCATGGGCGTCATCCCGTTCGAGTTCACCGGCGGCGACACCCGCAAGTCACTGGGCCTGACGGGCGAGGAAACGGTGGCGATCCATGGGTTGGACACGATCCAGCCGCTGCAGGAGGTGCCTTGCGTCATCACCATGGCAGACGGCAGCGAGAAAACCATCACGCTGAAATGCCGGATCGATACGGCGGTCGAGATCGAATACATCGAAAACGGCGGTGTACTGCATTATGTGCTGCGCAATCTGGCAGCCGCGTAAGCCTTGTTCAGAATGACAAAGGGCGTCCCTTGGGACGCCCTTCTTTATTTGGGGATATCGGCTGTGGATGATGCGCCCAGGTCCGGCACAGGTCGGGCACAGTCAATGACGCGACGGGCCCGCGCCCAACGTCAGCCCCCAGCGCCGCGTGCACGTTCGATGGCGGGGCGCATGGTCTCGGTGAGGACGCGCTCGGTAATCGGCCCGGCAAAGCGCAGAATGATCGTGCCATTGGCGTCGATCACATAGGTTTCCGGCACGCCGTAAAGCCCCCAGTCAAGGGCCATGCGTCCCGTCGCATCCGCCCCGATCGCAGCATAGGGGTCGCCCAGCTCTTCCAGGAAACGGATCGCCTTGGCAGGCTCGTCCTTGTAGTTCACGCCGAAGATCTGGATGCCCTCTTCGGCCAACGTCTCGAGATGGGGGTGTTCGACGCGGCAGGGCGCGCACCAGCTGGCCCAATAGTTGACCAGCTTGACGTCCCCCTCGCGCAGGGCGGCATCGTCAAACGACACCTTTCCGGGCAATTCGCTGAGCTGCACCGCCGGGGCCTGCTGCCCCTCGCGTGCCGAGGGCAGCGCGTTGGGATCATCGCGGAACATGCCGATCCCGGCAAAGACGGCAAATGCGCCAAAGATCACCGGCGGCGCGAGCATCAGCAGAGAGATGCGCGCCATTATGATTGGTCCTTGCGCTCGTAGCGGGCCATCTCGGCGCGCAGTTTGCGCCCGCGGATCAATGTCATCACCACAAGAATGACCAGCAGAGCGATCGAGGCCGCATAGGCCGACAACACCGCATCTGCATATTTTCCAAGATCAGGCATCATGCCTCTACCCTTTCACGCGCCTGTATCGCCTTGATGCGCCGAGCCCGGATTTCGGTTCCGGTCCGATAAAGCACCAATGCGATGAACAACAAAACAAAGCCGGCTATGCACACCAGCAGCGGGAAATAGAACACGTCCGCGATGTTTTCTTCCTTGTCGAGGCTGAGCGTCGCCCCCTGATGGAGGCCCTGGTTCCAGAACAACACCGCATAACGGCTGAGCAGCGCAAAGACCGAACCCACCAGGCACAAAACAGCCGTGAGATCGGCCGCGGTATCGGGATTCTCGATCGCTTCCCAAAGCGCGACATAGCCGAGATAGAACAGAAACAGGATCAGGAAGGATGTCAGGCGCGGATCCCAGGCCCACCATGTGCCCCACATCGGCTGCCCCCAGATCGCGCCGGTTGCCAGAGCAATCAGCGTCATCACGATACCCACGGGGGCCGCGGCCTTGGCAGCAAGGGCGCTCACATGGTGGCGGCGCACGATCCAGATCAGCGAAGTCACCAGCATCATCAGCCAGGCGTTGATCGCCATCAGTGCCGATGGCACGTGCAGATAGATGATCTTGACCGTGGATCCCTGGCGGAAATCATCCGGCGTGAAGAAAAACCCCCAGATCAGACCTACCACAAGACAGACGGCAGAGCTGATCCAGAAGAACGGCAGAAGGCGCTCGCTGGTGGCGAGGAACTTCTTTGGATTTGCATATTCCCAGAGCGACATGCGGTCTATGTAATCTCTCTCGTCAGGGTTCTCAATTCACAACCGCTAGCGCAGATTGACGCGCAGGACAGCGGCACTTGCAAAGGGCAAAAGCGCGATGACCCCGGCGCTGATCCCGGCCAGCATCAACAGGGGCGTTGTGGTCTCCAGCCCGAGGGATCCGCGACGCGCGACTTCTGCACCGAAGATCAATGTGGGCACGTACAAAGGCAGCACCAGCAGCGACAGCAAAAGCCCGCCACGTTTCAGCCCGACCGTCAGCGCGGCCCCGAATGTGCCGATCACCGACAGCGCCGGAGTGCCAAGCGCCAGCGAGATCACCACCCAGACATAGCCCTCAGGGGCCAGGTTCAGCAGAATCCCCAGCACAGGGGCGGCCAGAACCAGCGGCAATCCGGTGGTGATCCAATGGGCCAGAGCCTTGATCGACACGATGCTTTCCAGCGGCAAGGGGGCGGTGGCCAGCAGATCAAGCGTTCCGTCCTCCCAGTCCAGCGCCAGCAGCCGGTCAAGCGACAACAGGCACGCCAGCAGCGCGCCCAGCCACAAGACACCCGGCGCGATGGTCGACAACAGCTGGGATTGCGGCCCGACGCTGAAGGGCACCAGAACCGTGACGATCAGGAAAAACGCCAGCCCAAGGCCAAAACCTCCGCCTGCGCGCAGGGCAAGTTTCAGATCGCGCGCCAGAAGGGCGATCACAGGAAGCTCTCCTCGAAGGCGTCCACCGCACCGCGCGCGGCGCGGTAAGGGGCCAGTTCCAGCACCTGCGCATCCAGACCCAGTTCGATATGCGTGGCCATCAGGGCCGAACCGCCCGTCTCCAGATGGGCGCGCACAGCACCGGCGAACATCGCCACCGCGTCACGGTCCAGCGAGACCGTCGGCTCATCAAAGACCCAGATGGGTCGCCCGGTCACCATCAGCCGTGACAGGCCCAGACGGCGTTTCTGCCCGGCCGACAGCGCTCCGGCAGGACGGTCACGCAGGCCATGCAGCTTATAGGTATCAAGCGCGGCCTCGATCCCGCCCGCCCCGAACACCTGCGCCCAGAAGGTCAGATTCTCGGTAACGCTAAGCGTCGGTTTCAGCCCGTCGGCATGTCCGGCATAGGCAATGCGATCCTCTTCCCCGCTGATCTGCCCTTCAAGGGGCGGTTGCAGCCCCGCGATGGTGCGCAGCAGCGTTGTCTTGCCCACCCCGTTGGGGCCGCGCAGGATCAGGGCCTGTCCCGGCTCGAGCGTGAAGGATACCCCCTGCAGGACGGGTACACCGCCGCGCGCAATGGAAAGATTGGTGACGGACAGGGTCATGCACCCCCTGTAACCTATTGGGGCTGGGCGCAAAAGCGCAAGATCGTCTCAGCGCGGTTTCAGACGGCCAGCATGGCCAGCGCGACGCGGCGCCCTTCGGAGAGCAGCACGTTATAGGTGCGCGCCGCCGAAGGCGAGCTCATGACTTCCAGCCCGATCCCCTGCTCTTCCAGGGTGGCGCGAAAGGGCGCTGGCACATGGGCAATCTCGGAGCCGGTGCCGACAAACAGCACATCGATCTGCCCGGCAAGTGAGCTCAGCCGGTGCAGATCGTCATATCCGCCCCAGCCATGAGTTCCACTTGGCCCCGTCAGGATCGCGCCTTGATGGACCTCACCACCCACGCGGAAGAACCCGGGGCCATAGCCCTCGATCGGCATGGCATCGGTATAGACGACTTCATTCAGACGCATGGCGTTACTCCCAAACAGGCAGGGACAGAATGGCAGACCCTGCGATGATTCCATAGGCGATTGCGCGATACATGGTTTCGCGTTCCGGCCGAAACAGGGCCGCCCCCAGAATATTGCCTGCCAGATAGGGCAGCGTCACCATGAAACCAAGAGCGATATACTCGGGCTCGAGGCGGTCAAACAGCCAGAGCAGTGCCAAAAGCAGGGCATCGACGACCAGCAGATAGATCATCAACGTGGCCCGCACCACCTGCGCCGGATGGGCGCTGGCCATGTAGAGCATGATCACCGGCGGGCCGGGCAAGCCCGTCGATCCGCCCAGAAACCCGCCCAGCATTCCGGTTCCGACAATTGTCTTGGTGCCCAGCACGCCGCGATAGCGATAGCCCGAGGCCAGCAGGACCAGCAGGGTCAGCGAGATTAACGACACGGCATATCGGAACACGTCTGTGGGCAGTTGCCCCAAGGTCCAGACCCCCAGCGGCAGCGCAATGACCAGCCCGATCAGAAGGCGTCCCATATCGCCGGGGTGGCGTTCGCGCAACGCACGCGGCAGGTTCGGCAAAGGGCCGATCGCATCCATTATGGTCATCGAGATCAGCGCCGCAAACGGACCGACGATGCTGGTGGCGATGGGCATATAGACCATCGCCGTGCCGAACCCGCAAAAACCGCGCACGATTCCGGCCAGAAAGGCCACCGAAATCAACCATCCCAGCCCCGGCAAAGCCGAGACCTGGGCGAACAGATCAGGCATCCACGTTGGCGAATTGATTGCCCGTGGTGTCGGTGGGTTTGGACCAGTCGCGCTTGACCCCCAGATAAAGCAGGATCGCAGAGGCCACGAAGACCGAGGAATAGGTCCCCACGATCACGCCCCAGATCATCGCGAATACAAACCCACGGATCACGTCCCCACCCAGAACAAACAGCGCGATCAGCGCCAGCAGCGTGGTGACCGATGTCATCATGGTGCGGCTGAGGGTTTCGTTGATCGAGATGTTGAGAACTTCGCTCAGGGGTCTTTTCTTGTACTTGCGCAGGTTCTCACGGACGCGGTCGAAGACCACGACCGTATCGTTCAGCGAATAGCCCACGATGGTCAGAAGGGCCGCGATAATGGCAAGGTCGAACTTGATCTGAAGCTCGGAAAAGATGCCGATGGTCAGGATCACGTCATGCACCAGCGCCACCACCGCGCCGACGGCAAACTGCCACTCGAAGCGCAGCCAGATATAGACAAGCACCGCCCCGATCGCGAGAACGACCGCGATGATGGCCGTGGTGATCAGTTCACCCGAGACTTTTGGACCGACGGATTCCACCGATACGAACTGGATATCGGGCACCACCTCAAGCAGGGCCGCCTCGACCCGTTCGATCACATCCGTGGTCACGGATTCCTGGCCGTCCTGAGCCTGGATGCGCACCATGGCCACGTTCTGATCCTCTGCGAATGTCGGATCGAACACTTCGGTGATGGTGATATCACCCAGTTCCAGCGCCTCCATCGCAGCGCGATATTGCGCAACGTCAATGGTTTGCGTGCTTTCCGTGCGGATCGTGGTGCCGCCGCGAAAGTCGATGCCATAGTTCAGGCCCTGAAGCAGGAAGGACACCAAAGCCACGACCATCATGCCGCCGGATATGCCCAGCCAGAGCTTCCATCTGCTGAAGAAATCGAAGGAGGTGTTCTCTTTGACAAGTTTCAGACGCATCTTACACCTCGATCGTTTTCGGACGGCGCCGTTCGAACCAGATGACGATCATCAGGCGCGTGACGAAGATCGCTGTAAAGACAGAGGTGAGGATGCCCAGACCCAGCGTGATCGCAAAACCGCGCACCGGGCCAGAGCCCATCGCATAAAGGATCACGGCCGTGATGAAGGTGGTGATATTGGCGTCCAGAATGGCGCTGAGCGCCTTCTCATAGCCCAGTTCAATCGCCCGAGCCGGGCCCTTGGCGGACTTCAGCTCTTCTCGGATCCGCTCAAAGACAAGGACGTTGGCATCCACCGCCATCCCCACGGTCAGCACGATCCCGGCAATGCCCGGCAGCGTGAGCGTGGCACCGATCAAGCTGAGCAGGCCAAAGATCAGGGCGATGTTCAGGATCAGGGCGATATTGGCGAACAGGCCGAACGTGCCATAGCTGAGCGCCATGAACACAAGAACGGCGGCAAAGGCGACGACGGTAGCAAGGCGTCCCGCGTCGATGCTGTCCTGACCCAGTTCCGGGCCGATGGTGCGTTCTTCCAGAAATTCGAGGCCCGCAGGCAGGGCACCGGCACGCAGCAGCACGGCGAGGTTCGTGGAGTCCTCGACGTTGAAATTGCCGGTGATGATGCCGGATCCGCCGGGGATATGGGACTGGATCACCGGGGCGCTGATCACCTCGTCATCCAGAACGATGGCGAAGGGATTACCAATGTTTTCAGCGGTATAATCGCCGAACTTGCGCGCGCCGGTCGGGTTGAAGCGAAAGTTCACCGCGGGGCGGCCGTTCTGATCGAACGAGGGCTGGGCATCCACCAGTTCTTCGCCGGTCACCACGGGGGCGGATTCCAGGATATAGAAGATGCCCGCCTCAT
>NZ_JBASXK010000008.1:0-10010 GCF_049276915.1 Aestuariivita sp.
CCGTGGGCCGCAATGTATCCGGCAGCTCGAATTGTTCGGGCTTGCGAGAAAGGCGAGACGGGAATGACCAAGATTGACCGACACGTGACAGGAGCAACCGCTGATGCCCGTCCTATGAAGGGATTCAGGCATCGTGAAGACGGCTCGATGACTCTTCTCGGGATCTTCATATTGATGAGCTCCCTGCTGGTCGTTGGCATCGGGGTCGACATCATGCGCTATGAGCGCGACCGCGCGCATCTTCAGAACACGCTTGACCGTGCGGTGCTTGCTGCCGCCGACCTCGATCAGCCGCTTTCACCCGAAGCCGTGGTTCAGGATTACTTTGCCAAGGCCGGATTGTCTGACAGCCTGACCAACGTTAGCGTGACCGAAACACTGGGATCACGCACCGTGACGGCCTCGGCCGAAATGCAGGTCGGCACCTTCTTCATGCAAATGACCGGCGTCGACCATCTGTCAATTTCAAATGTCAGCACCGCGCAGGAGGCCATCGACTCGGTCGAGATCTCTCTTGTTCTCGACGTCTCCGGCTCCATGGGCAACTACGGGCGTCTGACCAACCTGAAATCTGCGGCGAAGGAATTCGTCGACAGCATGTTTGACAATTCCGAGGCTGGCACGGTGACGATCTCGATCGTACCATATGCCACGCAGGTGACCGCGCCCCAGCAGTTGTTTGACCAGCTGAACGTCAAATTCCGCCCGATCGAGGCGGTCATCGACACGATGACCGAAGAACAGATCACAGCAATTGCAGATCACGAAACCGCTGCTGCCGCCCATGCGCGCGCTCACAACCTGTCCTTGTGCATCAACTGGCCAGGAGACGAATTCACCAACACGTCCATCAGCTCCGAAACAGAATATGAACGCACGCTGCATTTCGACCCGTGGGACAATTTCGACGGCCGCGACAATGACCCGGTCGATCTGGTGCGCAACCCGGTTTGCGAAGCTGACTCAAGACGCGAAATGATCCTGCTGTCGGACAACCGCGGCGCGTTGAAAAACTATATCGACGGGTTTTACGCGGACGGAAACACATCCCTGGATGTCGGCATGAAATGGGGCTCGATCCTGCTTGACCCCAGCTTCCAGCCCATCGCGGCACAACTTGCCGACCCCGCAATCGGTCTGGTCAGTCCCGCGTATGCGGACCGCCCGGTGGCGCATAACGATGCCGAAACGATCAAGGTGATCGTGCTGATGACGGATGGTCAGAATACCGACCAGTATTTCATGAACGAAAACTTCCGTCTGGGAGATTCCAACATCTGGTGGAACGAACAGGAAGAGATCTATTCGGTCTACCTGGGCCAGGACGAGGATGACGACAACAACAACGGTCGCACCGATGATGGCCTGTATTACTGGCCCTGGAACGACACATTTCAGGACCATGCCTATGGTGAAGGTGTCTTCGAAGAGACCGAAACCACGTGGGAGTGCCGGTCCTGGCGTCGTAATGGCTCATGCCGGAACTACCGCCAGGTGACCACCACGGTCGTCTATGATGAACCCGGTGAGGCGGTCTTGCTGAGCTATCCCGAGCTTTGGGCATGGACATCAATGCAACGGATCGTCGAGGCTTTGTACGAACCCTTCATGAACGACAATGACGCCTGGAACGACTGGTATTGGGATGTCTTCGACTGGGTCGGCCACTCGACCAAGAACGCGCGCACCCAGGCCATCTGCAACGCATCCAAGGAAAACGGGACGATCGTCTTCACCATCGGCTTTGAAGCACCGACCTCGGTGATGCCGTTGCTGAGAGACTGCGCAAGTTCCCCCGCACACGCTTTTGATGTGGATGGGTTGGAGATCTCGGACGCCTTTGCGGCCATCGCCTCCTCCATCCGCCAGCTGAGGTTGACACAATGATGCGGTTCGCCATGAAGCCATTCCGCCGCTTCGCGCGGGAAGAGGATGGCAACTCGACCATCGAGTTCTCGCTCCTGTTCATTCCGATGTTCACGATGCTTCTTTGGTCGGTTGAACTGGGTATGATCCACGTCAACTACTCGATGCTGGAACGCGCGGTGGATTCGACCGTCCGCGATCTGCGACTGGGGACCGGCACGGTGCCGACCCATGATCAGATCCGCGATGCAATCTGCGAGCGGGCGGCCTTCGTGACCGACTGTGACAGCGACGTTCGCCTGGAAATGGTGCGGATTGACCCGTTCAACTGGGCCAATCCACCGACCACCGCGGACTGCGTGGACAGCACCCAGCCGATCCATCCGGTGCGTTCCTTCATCAACGGTGCCAGCAATGAACTGATGTATCTGCGCGTCTGTGCGAAATTCGATCCCATCCTGCCGCATATCGGCATGGCGGACCGGATTCAACTGGACGGCGATGGTCAGTACAAGCTCGTGACCGCCTCCGCCTTTGTGCAAGAACCGAGGTAAGCACATGTCAGTCCTCAAATCCCTTTTGGCGCGCATCAAACGGTTCCGTCAGGACACGGCCGGCAACGGGACGATCGAATTCTGTCTTTTCATGCCGATTCTGTTCTGGGCATATGGCGCAAGCTACGTGTTCTTTGACGCCTACAGACAGAGCGCGATGAACCTGAAAGCCGCCTATACGGTGGGCGACCTGATCTCGCGCGAGACGCAGGCGATCACACCGGCTTACATCGACTCGCTCTATAACATCACCAAACTGCTGACGCGAACCGACACGCCGATGTCCATGCGCATCACGGTGATCCGCTGGGACGAAGAGGACGACATCTATTACCTCGACTGGTCCCAGGTCCGCGGAGACGTGTCTGCCATGACGCAGGCCCAGGTCGCTGATATCAAGCCAAAGCTGCCCGTCATGCCAGACGAGGAACGCGTGATCCTGGTCGAGACATGGAACACCTGGAACGGTGTAATGCGCACCGGTCTGGGCACGCAGGTCCTGGACAATTTCGTCTTTACCCGGCCACGATTTGCGCCGCAGGTGATCTTCGAAGGCGGCGACGCCTAATCGCGCTCGCGCAGTCTGATCAGGATCAGATCGGCCATCACCTTGCCCTGCGAGGCCGGGGTGACACCGCCCACACCGATCCGGCGTCCAAAGCGCCACCAGAGCCCCGGTTCCCATCGACGGGAGGCCGGGGTTCTGGTTTTCAACATGAAGCCGTTGGACGGCTTGAACGCCAGCGCGCCGCGTTCGACATTGATGATATCGTCCATGTGCACGATCATCTCGCCACTCTGATCGACAATCCCCTCATCGGTCAGCTCGATCCAGCCTTCCGTCGCGCGGCGCATCTTGTCTCCAAACCAGACAGATCCCCCGCCCATGACGATCAGGAACACTTGCCAGCCAAAGGAGGGAGGCGTCGCCAGGGCGATATAGACCAGCAATGCGCCCAGGAAAAACAGCATGCCGATCCCCAGCCAGCGGCGTGATTGCGACGCTTCCACCCGGCCCCGGAACTGATCTGACATGGCGCTGCCCCCCGCTTGACTGGCGCGGCTTTAGCGCGAAACGGGCCTGCGTGACAGCCCTATTCGGCGGCCTCCCTGCGCAG
The DNA here is from genome assembly GCF_049276915.1 of Aestuariivita sp. NCBI lineage: Bacteria > Pseudomonadati > Pseudomonadota > Alphaproteobacteria > Rhodobacterales > Paracoccaceae > Aestuariivita > Aestuariivita sp. Next base: position 3,539 of record NZ_JBASXK010000008.1, read on the forward strand.
CACCACCTCGGCCCCCGGCTCTTCGGGCTCATCATCGACCATCTCGGCAGGAAAGCCCGGCGCGCGGATATCAAGCCCCGTGGCCTCTTCCAGGCGGCGGATGATATTCGGGCTCAGCTCACGCGGGCCGAACCGGGCGATTCCATCCTCGAAAATGCGAATAAGCAGGGGGTTGACCTCGATCGGCACACCGGCACGATCCGCCACCTGCTGGAACAGACCGATATCCTTGGCCACCAGATCCATGGTGAACGAGATATCGCGCGACCCGTTCAGGATCACCTGGCTTTCGGTTTCATGCACAAAGGACGTGCCCGAGGAAATCCGGATCGCCTCATAGGCCGTCGCCAGGTCCATTCCGGCCCCCTTGGCCACCGTCAGAGCTTCGGCGCAGCTCACCAGATTGGCCGTGGCCAGGTAATTCGTGATGACTTTCAGAATCGAGGCACTGCCCAGATCGCCGGTATGCAAGACCCGCCGCCCCATAACCGTCAGCAAAGGCAGAATCCGCTCGAACGTGGCTCGATCACAGCCCGCAAAAATCGAGATATTGCCCGTATCCGCACGATGGCACCCCCCCGAGACCGGGCAATCGACCGCCGCCCCGCCCCGTTCGATCACCAGCGCGCCCAGGCGTTTCACTTCGGCCTCATCGGTGGTGGACATCTCCATCCAGATCTTTCCCGGACCGACCTCGGGCAGCATCTCCTGCATCACCGCATCGCTGGCCGCAGGGCTCGGCAAGCAGGTGATCACCGCATCGCAAACACGCATCAGATGCGCCGCACTTTCCCCCGCCGTGGCCCCCGCAGCAACCTTGGCCGCCACAAGTTCGGGGTTGAGGTCAAACACCATGACCTGATGACCGTTACGCAGCAAACTGCCAGAGAGTTTGCCCCCCACATTGCCCAATCCGATAAAGCCGATCTGCATGAATAGTCCTCCTGTTTGACGCGCAGCTTTGGAGGCATTTTTTCGACCAGTCGCGCCTGATTGCGACGCTCTGGATACGAATGACAAAATCGCATCCGCCTGCTGCTTCTTTCTGGTCTGAAATACCCAAATGCGCGAGGGCACAGCCCTCGCGCAGATCGGATCGGCAGAGCCGATCCGAAATCTTGCTCACCTCATCGCGCCTGAACCATCTGGCGCACCATGTCCCAATAGATCCCCTGGACCTGGCTCAGAGACAGGCGCCCCCCGGCGCGATACCAGGTGTTCACCCCGGTCAGCATGGCTATCAGTGCCAGAGAGGCCACTTTGGGATCAGCCATGGCGAACACGCCCTGTGCAACCCCGTCACTCAATATCTGTTCCAGCGCGGTTTCATAGGCGCGCCGCTGCGCCTCGACCGCCAGAAAGTTCTCGGGCGAGAGGTTGCGCAGCTCCATGTAGGATATGAAGACCGCATCCGCCCGCTCCAAATTGAAGCGAATGTGAAACCGGGTGAAGGCCTCCAGGCGCTCCTCGGGCACAGCGCCTTTGGGCTCCTCCTGCCAGGCCGCCAACAAGGCGGTCATGTGTTCATCCATCAGCGTGAACAACAGCGATTGCTTGTCCGGCGTGTAATTGTACAGCGCGCCGACCTGCAGGCCGACTTCGCTGGCGATCTGGCGCATCGACACCGCCGCATAGCCCTCGCGCGCGAACAGACGCAATGCCGCCGCGCGGATGCGCGGACCGGTGATATCGGAATGAGAGCCTGCCGTGCGTGCCATGGCAAACAGGTTAACTGAACAGACGTTCAGATAAAACCCCTGCTTGCGCCATGTCTCTCGCTGATGCATCACTTTGAGCATGATGCCCGCGTCCCCGACCCTGATCCTCTGTCTTGCCCTTGCGGGACCTGTCGCACTGGTTGCGGCCTGCACCAAGCCGCCGGATCTGGATGACAGCGTCAGCCCCGCCCTGAAGCACGCCGATTACCCGGATCTGGTTCCGATCGAACAGCTTCTGGGACCCGCCCCCGAGACCCCCGATGCCGACGCCGAAACAGCCGCCGCGCTGGAACGGCGCCTCTCGGGTCTGCAGGCGCGTGCAACCCGGCTGCAAGCCTCCACGGGCATTGATCAGGCGACGCGCGAACGGCTTGGTGAACCACCAGTCACAGACTGAGCCCCACGGTTGCGCGCATCCCTCTGACGGGCTAGAGGAATGGCAACACGCATTTGCCTATTCATGAGGACATCCATGACAACACCGCTTCGTCTCGGCATTGCCGGCCTTGGCACCGTCGGAATCGGCGTTGTGAAGATCGTTCGCCAGCACGCCGCGCTTCTGAAAGCGCGCACCGGACGTGACATCGTGATCACCGCCATCTCGGCGCGCAACCGGGACAAGGATCGCGGCGTTTCCATGTCGGGATATGCCTGGGAAGATGACCCCGTCGCTCTGGCAACCCGCGATGATGTGGATGTCTATGTCGAGGTGATGGGTGGCACGGACGGCCCGGCCAAGGTCTCGACGCAAGCGGCCCTTGCGGCGGGCAAGGATGTTGTCACCGCCAACAAGGCGATGCTGGCCATTCATGGTCAGGCGCTGGCCGAACAGGCCGAAGCGGCAGGCCGCGTGATCCGATACGAGGCGGCCGTGGCCGGCGGGATACCCGTGATCAAGGCGCTGAGCGAAGGTCTGGCGGGCAATGAAATCACGCGTGTGATGGGTGTGATGAACGGCACCTGCAACTACATCCTGACGCGGATGGAAAAGGCGGGCCTGAGCTATCAGGAGGCTTTCGCGGAAGCCGACGGGCTTGGCTATGTCGAAGCGGATCCGACGCTGGACGTGGGCGGCATCGACGCGGGCCACAAGCTGACGTTGCTGTCGGCCATTGCCTTTGGCACCAAGCCCGATTTTGACGGCATGGAACTGGAGGGGATCGAACGGGTCTCGATTGACGATATCCGCGCTGCCGCCGACATGGGCTATCGCATCAAGCTGCTGGGCGTGGCGCAACGCACGGGACGCGGGCTTGAACAACGCATGCAGCCTTGCCTTGTGCCTGCGAACTCTCCCCTGGGTCAGCTTGAGGGCGGCACCAATATGGTGGTGATCGAAGGCGATGCGGTGGAACAGATCGTGCTGCGCGGCCCCGGCGCGGGCGAAGGGCCGACGGCCAGTGCGGTGATGGGCGATGTCTGCGATATCGCCCGTGGGCTGCGTCTGCCCACCTTTGGTCAACCCGCCCATACCCTTGAGACGGCCACGCGCGCGCGCTCGCAACTGCCTGCTCCGTTCTATCTGCGCATGGAGCTGATGGACAAACCCGGCGCGCTGGCCAAGATCGCGACGATCCTGGGCAATTCCGGGATCTCGATCGACCGGATGCGCCAATATGATCATGACGGGACAAACGCGCCGGTTCTGATCGTGACCCACAAGACGTCCCGCGCCGCTCTGGATGATGCGCTGGCTGCGATGGAAACCACGGACGTCATCTCCACGGCACCCGTGGCACTGCGAATCGAACATCTTTGACCCCGGGCAAGACCGGGCACACGCATTAGAGGGACACATCTTTTCCATGACCGAAGATACAGAATTTCGCGACCGCATGCTTTCTCTTGGCCTGGCCCGCGTGGCCGAGCAGGCTGCCCTTGCCTCTGCTGCGCTGATCGGGCGCGGAGATGAGAAAGCCGCAGACCAGGCAGCGGTCAATGCCATGCGCGAACAGCTGAACCTTCTGGATATCGCCGGTGTCGTCGTGATCGGTGAGGGCGAGCGCGACGAAGCGCCGATGCTCTATATCGGAGAAGAGGTCGGCACCGGAAATGGTCCGGGCGTGGATATTGCGCTGGATCCGCTGGAAGGCACGACGCTGACAGCCAAGGACATGCCCAACGCGCTGACGGTGATTGCCATGGGCCCGCGCGGCTCGATGCTGCATGCGCCTGATGTCTACATGGAGAAACTGGCTGTCGGGCCCGGTTATGCGCCTGGTGTTGTGAGCCTTGACATGAGCGCGGCCGAGCGGGTCGAAGCGCTGGCTGCGGCCAGGGGGTGCAAGGCTTCTGACATCACCGTGTGCATACTGGAACGCCCGCGCCATGAGGAGATGATCGCAGGCGTGCGCTCAACCGGGGCCGCGATCCGGCTCATCACCGATGGTGATGTGGCCGGTGTGATGCATTGCGCCGACGCCGACGTGACCGGGATCGACATGTATATGGGCACAGGCGGTGCGCCCGAGGGTGTGCTGGCGGCAGCGGCGCTCAAATGCATGGGCGGCCAGATTTTCGGCCGGCTTCTGTTTCGCAACGATGATGAGCGCGCCCGCGCCGACCGCGCCGGGATCACCGATTTCGACCGCATCTATACCCGTGACGAGATGGTGAAACAGGACGTGATTTTCGCCGCGACCGGCGTGACCGGTGGAAGCCTGTTGCGCGGCATCCGCCGTGAGCCAGGCTGGGTGACCACGGAAACCCTGATCATGCGGTCCAAGACCGGATCCGTCCGCCGGATGGAGTATCGAACGCCCGTCACCTGAGGCGGTGTTTGGGTATTTTCGACCAGAAAGAAGCAGGGGGATACTTGGCGTTTCTCGGGGTAGAACAGTCCATCACCGGGCGGCGCTGGGTCGGTCCTGACATCGCGCTGGAGCGCGCCGCGGATGCGCTGGTTCAGATCTGTGACCTGCCCCGGCCACTGGCGCAGGTCTTGGCGCGTCGTGGGGTGGTGCCGGAAGAGGCCGAGGCGTTCCTGAAGCCGCTTTTGCGGGATCTTCTGCCGGATCCGCGCAGCCTCAAAGACATGGAGACGGCCGCCGCGCGATTCCTGCAGGCGGTCGTTGCGCGTCAGCGCATTGCGATCTTTGCCGATTACGATGTGGATGGCGGCAGTTCGGCGGCTTTGTTGATCTGGTGGCTGCGCGCCATGGGGTTGACGGCAACGCTTTATGTGCCGGACCGCATTGACGAGGGTTATGGCCCCAACCCGCCTGCCATGGCCGGGCTTGCGCGCGATCACGACCTGATCCTCTGCGTGGATTGCGGCACGCTCAGCCATGAGGCGCTGGCCGCCGCGCGGGATGCGGATGTGGTGGTTCTGGATCACCACCTGGGCGGCGAGACCCTGCCGCCTGCGCTGGCGGTTGTGAATCCCAACCGGCAGGATGAAACCGGCGATCTGGGCTATCTCTGCGCGGCGGCCGTGGTGTTCCTGATGCTTGTTGAAGCCGGTCGGCAATTGCGGGAGAGCGGACGGACAGGGCCGGATCTGATCTCGCTGCTGGATCTTGTTGCGCTGGCAACGGTGGCGGATGTGGCCCCTTTGAGCGGTGCCAACCGCGCGTTGGTTCGCCAGGGCCTGGCGGTCATGGCGCGCCGGGAGCGTCCGGGACTGGTGGCTTTGGCGGATGCCGCGCGGCTGGATACGGCCCCCATGGCCTATCATCTGGGTTTTGTTCTGGGGCCAAGGGTGAACGCGGGCGGGCGCATCGGACAGGCCGATCTTGGCGCGCGGTTGCTGGCAAGTTCCGATCCGCATGAAGCTGCCGCCATGGCCGCGCGCCTGGAAGAGCTGAACGCCGAGCGGCGCGAGATCGAAGCACAGGTGCGCCTTGCCGCTCTGGATCAGGCCGAGAGCCGCGGCTTTGACGCACCGCTGGTCTGGGCCGCCGGTGAGGGCTGGCACCCCGGCGTTGTCGGCATCGTCGCCGCACGGCTGAAAGAAGCGGCAAACCGGCCCGCCATCGTCATCGGGTTTGACGGCGAGATCGGCAAAGGTTCGGGGCGATCGGTGTCAGGCGTGGATCTGGGTGCCTCGATTCAACGCCTCGCGCAGGAAGGTCTTCTGATCAAGGGCGGCGGGCACAAGATGGCCGCTGGTCTGACCGTGACGCGTGACCGGCTGGATGCAGCCATGGCGCGCCTGTCGGAGCTTTTGGCACGCCAGGGTGCAGGCGCTGCCGGTCCCGCCGATCTGCGTCTGGATGGCGCGCTGATGCCCGCTGCCGCCACGCCCGAGTTGATCACGGCCCTGGAGGATGCAGGCCCCTTTGGCTCGGCCGCCCCTGCCCCGCGGTTTGCCTTGCCGGACATGGCTTTGAAGTTCGCCAAGCGCGTGGGTGAGAGCCACCTCAAGCTGACGCTATCGGACGGTATGGGCGGGGCGCTGGACGCCATCTGCTTTGGCGCATTCGACAGCGATCTTGGCCCGCGGCTGAGTGCGGGCGACGGCGCACGCTTTCATCTGGCAGGGCGGCTTGAGATCAATCACTGGGGCGGTCGCCAGCGTGTTCAGATGCGCGTGGAAGACGCGGCTCCTGCTGGAAGCTGACTGGCACCAAAATATGTGCCCAAGTGCAAATTTCCGCTTGCGCGCACCGGCTTGATTTCATAATCACGCGCTCACGACCACAAGTGGCCCGTTCGTCTATCGGTTAGGACGCCAGGTTTTCAACCTGGAAAGAGGGGTTCGATTCCCCTACGGGCTGCCAGTTTGGTTAAATCCCTTATTTTTATGGATTTTT
>NZ_JBASXK010000009.1:0-28491 GCF_049276915.1 Aestuariivita sp.
TAGGCTTCCAGATGATCGAAGCTGCGCCAATACTGCACGGTCAAGCGCGGCGAAATCAGAAGCGACTCCAGACACCCTGTTTTTTCGACCGGCAAGATCTTGAGTTCCCGATGCATCCGCAACATGGCAAAAGCAGCAGACCCCCATTTACGGATCTTCCACCATTTGTTGATGCGCATGCCGATCAGGAAAACGACGAAATCCCCTTCGATTTTCGCACTCATTCGGTCGGCCAACACCTGCCCCATCAGCGTGCTTGCCCATGCGAACTGGTGAAAACGGGACTTTCATACAAATCAGTCACAACGGTCACTCTCTAATATCAACACTGTTGACATTCTTGACGCCGAATTGCGTCCATGTCAACAGTGTTGATATGAGTGGCAAAAAATTGAACTACCATCACGGTGACCTGCCCGAACAAATTACTCGTATCGCATGGGAGAAAGTTCGCCAGAGTGGCGCGGACAAGTTAAGCTTGCGCAGCTGCGCGCGCGAAGCGGGCGTCGATCCTGCGGCAGTCTATCGCCACTTCAAGTCCAGGGAAGATCTCTTGGGGCATTTGGCGAACAGGGCGTTCTCAGAGCTTTCGACTGCGATGGAGACAGCCGAAGCCCAGTTCAAGGACAGAGACCCGAAAGAAGCATTGGTTCAGATTGGATTGGCATACATTCGATATGCCGTCGACAGGCCCCATGTTTTCCAGATGATGTTCGACATTGCTGGCCGCTACACAGGTGAGGGAATGTCAGGCGCATCCGAAGAAGGGCGTGGGGCATATGACATTCTTGTCCGCGCGATCAGGCGGCTGGACCCCAAGACCAACGTTGAGGTTCATATTTTCACGCTCTGGAGCGTCGTGCATGGGTTCTCCAAGCTTGCCAACGCCGGTTTGGGCCCCGGCACGTCGCACTTCGATCACGTCAGCCGTGCCATATGCGAGAACGCCATGGCGTCCATTTCATAGTCTTTGCTTCACCGGCAGACCAGGCGGACAGATGGGAATTTGCGTCAGCCCGGAGCTTGGCAAAAGAAAGCGAACGCCCGCATCATGCGTAACTCCGTCATCGGTCCTGGCCGAGGAGGCATAGGCGGGCTTGCGTCCCATGCACAGGCCCCAAGCCTCGATACCTGCCCACTCGCGATGGGGCAAAGGACCATGCCTGCGGCATCCGCTTTCCAGCCCGAGGCCAAAAAAAACCCGCGCCGGTTTGGCGCGGGTTTTGTGTTTCTAACAGGCCTTGGGTTTAGGCCGATTTCTTGCCCTTGACCGGAGCCCAGATGCGCTTGTTGGTCAGGTACAGCAGGACTGACAGGATCGTCAGGAACACAACCCCGATAAAGCCCGCCTGCTTGCGTGCCATCATCTTGGGTTCAGCCGTCCACATCAGGAATGCGGCCACGTCCTGCGCCATGTGATGCACGGTGTTGGAGTGGCCATCGGCAAACTCCACCTGCTCATCGTACAAGGGCGGTGCCATCGAGATCCAGCCACCGGGGAAGGATTTGTTCTCATAAAGGATTACGCCAGCCTCTTCCTTTTCCTCACCTGTGTATTCAGTCAGCAGCGATGCGATATACTCGGCTCCGCCCATGCCCTTGAACAACTGGTTCAGACCCAGGCCATAGGGGCCATGGAAACCGGCACGTCCCTTTGCCATCAGGCTCAGGTCAGGTGCTTTTTCCAGGTTCGAGTGCGGAAAGTGATCGTTCGGCGTTGCTGGGCGGAAATCGTCCAGCTCGGGATCGAATACTTCGAAGTTGTCCGCAGCATAGGCACGAACCTGATCGGCTGGCAGGTTGGGCCCGCCTTCATCCGCCAGCGTGCGCAAAGGCACATGCTGCAGGCCGTGGCAGGCTGCGCAGACCTCGGTATAGATCTGCAATCCGCGCTGAAGCTGGTTCTGATCGAAGGTCCCGAAAGGCCCCTCGAACGAGAAGTCGAAATCTTCGACATGGCCAGCCGCACCCGCGGCAAAGACGGACCCGGCACTCAGGGCAAATGCCGTGACTGCACTGATCGTAAGAGTCTTGATCATTGTTCTCGATCCTTCTTATTCAGCCGGCGTGGCGTCGCCCGCCTTGCCGTAATGGGCCTCGAAGTCTTCTTCGATGGTCTCAGGCTGCGGATCCGGCTTCTCGATCACACCCAACAGCGGCAAGATCACCAGGAAGTAGGCGAACCAGTATGTCGAAGCGATGAGAGAGATGTATGGATAGATCCCCTCGGCAGGCATCGCACCCACCCACATCAGCACGAAGAAGTTCACCACGAACAGCCAGAACCACCACTTGAACATCGGACGATACCGACCCGAGCGCACCGACGACGTATCCAGCCAGGGGGCCAGCGCCATGACGACGATCGCACCGAACATGGCCAGAACCCCGAAGAACTTGGCGTCGACGATACCACCGGTCAGGAAGTCGGCCGCGATAACGATCCAGACATCCGTGTCAAAGGCCCGCAGGATCGCGTAGAACGGCAGGAAGTACCATTCCGGCACGATATGTGCAGGTGTCACCAGCGGGTTCGCCTCGATATAGTTGTCCGGGTGGCCCAGATAGTTCGGCATGAAGCCCACAACCGCCCAGAACACCGCAAGGATCACCGCAAGGGCAAACAGATCCTTGATCACGAAATAGGGCCAGAACGGCAGGGTGTCTTTCTCGGCTTCTTCCTTCGATCCGCGGCGCACTTCGACCCCGGTCGGGTTGTTGTTGCCGGTGGTGTGGAAGGCCCAGATATGGACGATCACAAGGCCGGCAATCACGAAGGGCAGCAGGTAATGCAGCGAGAAGAAGCGCGTCAGTGTGGCATTATCCACCGCCGGTCCGCCCAGCAGCCATGTCTGCAGCGCATCGCCCACAAACGGGATCGCGCCGAACAGGCCGGTGATGACGGTCGCACCCCAGAAGGACATCTGACCCCAGGGCAGCACATAGCCCATGAAGGCCGTGGCCATCATCAGCAGGTAAATCAGCATGCCGATGATCCACGTGATCTCACGCGGGGCCTTGTAGGACCCGTAATAGAGGCCACGCAGGATATGCGCATAAACCGCCACGAAGAACAGCGACGCGCCGTTCTGGTGCAAGTAACGCAGCATATGCCCGCCATTCACGTTGCGCATGATATGTTCGACCGAGGCAAAGGCCATGTCGACATGCGGCGTGTAATGCATCACCAGCACGATGCCGGTAACAATCTGCAACACCAGACAGAAGGTCAGAACGATCCCCCAGATCCACATCCAGTTCAGGTTCTTGGGTGTGGGGATCATGATGGTGTCATACATCAGGCCAACGATCGGAAGGCGCTTGTGCAGCCACTTCTCGGCGTTCGAGCCTGGCTCGTAATGGTCGTGCGGAATTCCAGCCATGCGTCTGTTTCCTTATCCTAGTTGGATCGTTGTGTCGTCGACGAAGAGAGCCTCGGGCACAGGAAGGTTCTCAGGTGCCGGGCCGCGACGGATGCGACCTGCCGTGTCATAGTGCGAGCCATGGCACGGGCAGAACCAGCCGTTGAAATCGCCAGCGCCGTCACCCAGAGGCACACAGCCCAGGTGTGTACACACACCCATCATCACCAGCCATTCGCCCGCTTCATCCAGCGTGCGGTTCTGGTCCAGCGCGGGCACGTCGCCAAGATTGGCATTGCGCGCATCGCCATCCGGCAGATCGCTCACCTCGACCGCGCGGCCTTCGTCGATCTCTTCCTGCGTACGGCGGCGAATGAACACCGGCTTGCCCAGGAATTTGACGCTGATCTGCGTGCCCGGCTCAACAGCCGAGACATCCACACGGATGGAGGAAAGAGCCTGCACATCCGCGGATGGGTTCATCTGGTTTACAAGTGGCCATATGGCGGCCCCTGCGGTCACTGCACCTGCTCCTGCGGTAGCGTAGTAGAGGAAATCCCTACGGGTGCCTTCGTGGTCTTCTGCGTGCGACACGAGGTTTACTCCATTTCAGGGCCGTCTCAGGCCAAATATGACGTCAGGCCACACCTGTTGGATGCAACCCCTCGGGCGGCTATTTAGCGGCGTGACTCAGGGTCGTCCAGTCAACAATGCTGTGCATGAGGTCGCAGGTGCGTCACCCCGTCGCTCTCATGCCGATTTGAATGCCATAAACTTGGCCGCCAGGCGGTCCGTACTACAACAAAAGCCCTTTAGACCCCAAGAGCTTGCAGAACGGTTAAGCCGCGGGCCGCGTCGCCTGCATACTGTCACGCGATTCGAATTCGGCAAACCATGCCGCCAGCTGCGGCCGCCCCTCGCGCCAGTTGCGATCCGCATGCCGGAAATCAAGATAACCCAACGCACAGCCCAGCGCGATCTGACCCATATCGACAGAGCCGGCCAGATGGCTGATCCAGCGGCTTTCCAGCGCCGAAAGCGCCCGGTCCACCTTGGCCCATTGCGCATCGACCCATGGCTGCGAGCGCTGGCCCTCTTCGCGAAACCGCGTCTCATAGACCATCAGTATGGCGGCATCCATGATGCCGTCTGCGGTGGCCTCCAGCGTCAGAACTTCCCAAAGCCGCGCCTCGGGATAAAACGCCGCCTTGGCCCGGTCGTTCAGAAACCGGCAAATCACCCGGCTGTCGTACAGGGTGGGGCCATATTCGCGCACCAGGGCCGGGATCTTGCCCAGCGGGTTGGCCGCCAGCAGATCATCCGGCGCAGCCGAGGGAGAGACCAGGATCTCGACCTCTTCAACCTGATCCGTCATACCGGCCTCACGGACCAGAACACGGACCTTGCGCACAAACGGCGAGGGCGCTGCCATCATGAGTTTCATTGTGATTTCTCCCTTTATCGCCGCGACCCTAAGCCCGGGATCGCCCGAAGGGTAGAGGCTGTTTTGGGCATCCGCACACAAAATACGCGCGATCGCGCGGCATCCGCTGTGCGACGCGCCTATGAATCGCCCTTGTAAATGCCCCGTGTCAGCTCTGCCAGACGCCCGGTGTCCAAGCCCATGGCATGAAACGCAACCTGATCGGCCGCGCGCAGCCGCACGTCATCCGGCTTGTTCTGGTTCATCTTCCATGTGCCATCCACATCGCTCAACCGCATGGTGCAGGGCACGATCTGGCGCATCATGCTGTCCATCACACCCTCCGACATCTTGGCAGATGTCCACGGCGTCTTGGGCAGCAACTGGTCTTCGAAATGCGCCGACTGGCGATCGAGCAAGGCCTGCAACTCGGACTGGGGCCGCAGTTCCAGAACGCCGGTCAGATGCACGGCGATATAGTTCCATGTCGGAACCTGATCCTCGACGCCATACCAATCGGGCGACACATAGCTGTCCGGCCCCGACACCGCGATGCGCGCCTGCAAGGCCCCCGCCTTCAGGGCACGCGCAATGGGGTTCGAACGCACCAGGTGCAGATGGGCCAGCACACCGTCCTCATCCAGAAGGAACGGCACATGCGACAGCATCGGTGCCGCGTCGCCGGCCGCCACCGCAAGCACACCAAAGGCACGCGCCCGCGCAAACGCCAGATTGGCCTTGGCCTCTTGCGTATGAAACACCGGGTTGGGATGCATCTTGTCACTCCTTGATCTGACGCAGCGATGCTATTGCCAACAGCCTGCGGCTTTGCAACCATGCTTGTGTTCTCAGGGCGGGGTGAAATTCCCCACCGGCGGTATATCGGCATGTCCGATGAGCCCGCGAGCGGCCCCGACCGGGGTGTCAGCAGATCTGGTGAGAGGCCAGAGCCGACGGTTACAGTCCGGATGAAAGAGACCGTATGCATGCTGACCCGGCCTGGCCGTGGGCAGGAATGCATGCGTATTCGCCTTGGGTGACGTGTTGTGAACACCAAGGAGGATACCACATGACACACACCCGCTTCGCCTTCATCAAAGCGCGCTGGCACGCCGATATCGTCGACCGCGCTCTGGATGGTTTTCTTGAGCTGATCCCGCGGGATCAGGTCGATGTCTTCGACGTGCCCGGTGCCTTCGAGATGCCGCTTCTGGCCCGCGATCTGGCCGGGACCGGCACATACGCTGCCGTGGCCTGTGCGGCCTTCGTGGTGGATGGCGGCATCTATCGGCATGACTTTGTCGCCCAGGCCGTTGTCGATGGCCTGATGCGCGCAGGCCTGGACAGCGGAGTTCCCGTGCTGTCGGTCTCGCTGACACCGCATCACTATCAGGAAACCGATCATCACAACGCGATCTATCGCGACCACTTCGTCCAGAAAGGGCGCGAAGCGGCGCAAGCCGCACTGCAGATCACCCAGGCCCGCAGGGCTCTCAACGCCGCCTGATCCGGGGGCGGCGTCAGATCCCGCTGACGCCGCCTGCCCCGCGTCCTGCTCACAGCTGTGTCATGCGCGCCGATACCGGTTTCTTTCCTCTTGGCATGGCATAGGATTGGCCCCATATACCACGGGTGCTTTCCCGACCTCTCGTCACTCTGTGGCATCACCTTCGTTACGTGCCCCTTCTGACCGCGCTGACTTTCTCAAGGTCGCGCGATTTCAGCGCGCGTGCGCGCGCCCTTGGCACCTTCATCGGAAGCGTGATCCGCTGGTTTCCACCGGCAACGCGGCGTGTCGATCGCGAGGTGTTGCGCGTGTTCCCACACATGGCGCGCTCCGATCGGTTGGAACTGGGCCAAAGCATGGGTCGCAACATGGGGCAGACGCTCTATGAGATCTATCACTGCGCCGAGTTCCAGACGCTCGTGCATAAATTCTCGGCCACGGGCCCCGGCCTCGTGGCCCTGGAAGAGGCCCATGCCGCAGGCCGCGGCGCGGTGATCGTGTCGGGCCATTTCGGCCAGTGGGAAGCCATCCGCGCGGTTCTGCGCTCCCGCGGGATCGAGACCGGGGCGGTCTATCGCCCCCAGAAAAACCGTCATTACCAGCGCCGCCTTCTGGCGGGCATCGAGGCGGGTGGCAAACCGATCTTCTCGACCGGCGAAAAGGGCACGCGCGAACTGGTACGCCACCTGCGGCAGGGGGGATTCGTGGCGATCCTGCTGGATGAGAAATCAGCCGATGGAGTCTCCATGCCGTTCCTGGGTCACAACGCGCTGACCTCTCTGTCGGCGGCCCGGCTGGCGCTGAAATACGACGTTCCTCTGGTGCCGGCCTATGGCACGCGGATCGGGACAGGCGGCCAATTCGCCGTCGATTTCGAAGAACCCATCCCCCAGAGCGATGCCGTCACCATGACCGAAGCCTTCAACGCCAGCCTGTCAAAGCGCATCCTCGAAACACCGGATCAATGGTATTGGATGCTGCGCCGCTGGCAAGGCGCTCAGGACCCCAGGTAGGCCCGCAGCGCCTCGGGTGGATGTTCAAAGATCTCAGCGGTCGCCACCGGCGCATGCGCATGGCCCTCGGCTACCAGAACAACAGCCTCGGCGATATGGCGCGCATCGGCCGGATCATGGGTCACCATCAACAGCGTCGCCCCGGTCTCGCTGACCAATGTCTGAACCAGCTCCAGCATCTCGGCTTTCAGCGCAGGTCCAAGGGCCGAAAACGGCTCGTCCAGCACCAGAACGGGCCGCGCCTGCATGAGCACACGCGCCAGCGCGGCCCGGCTTTGCTGCCCACCGGACAGCTCGGCAGGCCGACGCGCGCCCAGATCGGCCAGCCCGACGCGCGCCAGGGCAGCATCGACACGGCTCCAGTCGGCCTGAGACAGCTTCAGATCGGGCCGCACACCCAGACCGGCATTCTGGCGCACCGTCAGATGGGGAAACAGGTTGGCGTCCTGAAACAGCATGGCAACGGGCCGCCTGCCCGGCGGATCGGCGGTGATATCCGTGCCTTGCCAGGAAATCCGCCCCGCCACGGCCTCGTGAAATCCCGCCACCCCGTTCACCAGCGTCGATTTCCCGGCACCAGAGGGCCCCATCACGGCGATCCTGCGCCCCGCCGGAATGCTCAGGTCACAGTCCAGCCGGAACGCCCCGTTTTCGAATGTCACCCCGTCAAGCCTGAGCACCGCGCCGCCCTCCCGCATCAAACCCCCAGAACAGCACCAGCGACAGCACCAGCAAGACCAGCCCCGCACCCGCCGCCGTCTCCATCTGATAGGCCGCCATCAGGCGATACATCTGCAACGGCAAGGTGGCCATCTCGGGATCGGCAAACAACACCACAACCCCCAGATCCCCCATCGACAAGGCCGCGGTCAACCCGGCGGCAAAGCCGATCCGCGCCCGCATCCGGGGCAGGAACACATGGCGCAGATAGGGCCAGCCCCGCATATCCAGCGAGACCGCCAGACGCCCATAGCCCCGCGCCACTTCGCGCGCTCCGGGCACCAGAATACGCAGCGCGAAGGGCAAGGCCATCAGCGCATTGACCAGCGCCGTGACCCCCAGCGCGAACTCCTGCGGGTTCACCACCGGGTTCAGGATCACGAAGAACCCGGTGCCGATCACCAACGGAGACGCCGCCAGCCCCAAAATCCCGGCAACCTCGACACCACCGGCCCGCCCCGAGGCAATCGCCCAGGCCATCGGCAGCGCCAGAACCAGCAGAACGGCAGTGCTGACCAACGCCACGGCCACCGACACACCCGCCGCGCGCCAGACCTGATCCGGCAGGCTGCCCAGCGCGCCCAGACCCGCACTCACGATCGCGGCAAGCGGCAACAGCAGGAAGAGGGCCGCCAGCGCGATCAGCATCGCATCCAGCGCGATCAGGCGACCCGCCGACACATCCCAGCGCCGCGCCGCCCGGTCCAGCCCCGCGCCCAGGCCTTCGAACGGAGTCAGGCGCAGGGCAATCGCCGCGGCCAATCCCGCCAGCACGATCTGGACAACCGACAGCAGCGCCGCCCGCCCCAGATCGAACTCCAGCCAGAACGCCTGATAGATCGCCAGTTCCACGGTGGTTGCGCGCGGGCCACCGCCCAGGGTCAGAGCCACGGCAAAACTGGTGATACAGATCGCAAAGATCACGGCCCAGACGCCGGGCACCGTGCGCGCCAGCATCGGCCATTCGATCCGCCGGGCGGTCTCACGCGGGCCAAAGCCCAGTTGTGCGGCCAGCCGAAACTGCTCGGCCGGGACATCGCGCCAGCCCTGCAGGATCAGCCGCGTCGCCAGAGGCAGGTTGAAAAACACATGTGCCAGCACGACACCATGCAGCCCATAGATCTGCAAGGGCGGCAAACCCGCCCAGACCAGAGCCTCACTGACCCAGCCACTGCGCCCGAACACCGCCAGCAACCCCAGCACGGCCACGATCACCGGCAGAATGAACGGCGCGCCCAGCAAGGTCACCAAAGCCGCCCGGCCCGGAAATTGCCGCCGCGCCAAGGCGCGCGCCACCGGAATGGCCAGCACCACGCTGAGGCTGGCCGACAGGATGGCCTGCAGGCCGGTAAACCGGATCGCCGCCCAGTCAGAGGGGCCAAGACCCTGTCCGGCCTCGGCCCGCCAGAAGACGGCGATCAGGGCCCCGAGGATAATCGCCGCGACACCCGCCGCGGCGACATGGCCCGGGACCGCGCTTACTGGCTCAGCGCGCCCAGCCATTCGGCCAAGGCAACCTCGCGGATCGCAGCCGCCTGCTCGGCAGGCACCAGCAAAGTGCTGGCCGGGGTGATCAGCGTGTCAAACCCCTCGGGCAGACCCGCCTCGGGCGTCACCGCCGGATACATCCAGTTGGTGGTCGGGATCACCGACTGAAAGGCATCCGAAACCATGAACTGCAGGAACTGATCCGCAAGCTCGGGCTGATCGCTCGAGGCCAGTTTCCCGGCCACCTCGATCTGCATGTAATGGCCTTCGTCAAAGGCCGCCGCCATCCGGGAAGGATCATCTTCGGCGATCAGATGATAGGCCGGCGACGTGGTATAGCTCAGCACCATATCCGCCTCGCCTTCAAGGAACAGCCCATAGGCTTCGGACCAGCCCTTGGTCACGGTGACGATATTGTCCGACAAGCCCTCCCAGATCTGAGGGGCCTCATCGCCATAGGCGGTCTTGACCCACATCAGCAGACCCAGACCCGGCGTCGAGGAGCGGGGATCCTGAATGACGATCTTCAGATCGCTGTCCGCCAGCGCGCGGAAATTCGATGGCGCGGCCAGATCGGCATTATGCACAAAGGCAAAATACCCCCAGTCGAATGGTACGAACACGGGATCGCTCCATGCGATCGGCAGATCGTAATCGGCACTGACCTCATGGGGCGCAAACAGCCCGGTCTCGGCCGCCGCCGCCGTCAGATTGGTGTCGAGCCCCAGCACGACATCGGCCTCACTGCGCGCGCCTTCCAGCTTGAGGCGCGCCAGCAAAGCCGCCCCGTCGCCCGCGCCCACGAATTTCAGATCGCACCCGCAGGTCTCTTCGAACGCCGCCTCGACCGCAGGGCCGGGGCCCCAGTCGGAAACGAAACTGTCATAGGTGTAAACGGTCAATTCAGGTGTCTCGGCCCAGACAGCCGATACACTCAAAACGCCCGCAGCAAATGCAAGATACTTCATTGGCATCCTCCTTTTGCGGCGACAGGCAAGGGAGGACGTGCGTCCTGTACCTTCCCTCCGCCGGTTCTAGCCGGTTCAGGTTCAACGGGTTCGCATGCGCATCTCAGCTTCGGTCAGGAAGCACCCCGAGGTAGGTTCGGATATAGGCGGATGTGGGGACCGGGGCAAGTGTCGCTTTCTTTGGGTATTTGAGACCAGAAAGAGCCAAGAGCGCGGTCCCCCCTTGGAATCGAGGCGCGGGCCGCTTATGCCGCATTAAGTTGTTTTCGGAGATTGCCACATGTCCTTCAACACATTCGGACGGATGTTTCGCGTCACCACCTGGGGCGAAAGCCACGGGCCCGCCCTGGGGGCCACGGTCGATGGCTGCCCCCCGGGCGTGAGCGTTGACGCGGGCATGATCCAGCACTGGCTGGATCGGCGCAAACCGGGACAGAACAAATACACCACCCAGCGGCGCGAGGCGGATGAGGTGAAAATCCTTTCGGGCGTGTTCGAGGGCAAGACCACCGGCACGCCGGTGCAGCTGATGATCGAGAACACCGATCAGCGCTCGAAGGATTATGGCGATATCGCCGAGAAATTCCGCCCCGGCCATGCCGATATCACCTATTGGCAGAAATACGGAATTCGGGATTATCGCGGCGGCGGACGCTCGTCGGCGCGCGAAACCGCGGCCCGTGTTGCCGCAGGGGGCCTCGCGCGCGAAGCGATCCGGGCGCTGGCTCCGGGGATCGAGATCACGGGCTATATGGTGCGCATGGGTGCCCATGAGATCGACCGTGCCAGGTTCGACTGGGATCAGATCGATCAGAACCCGTTCTGGGTTCCGGATGCGGATGCGGCGGGGACATGGGCGGACTATCTGGATGGTCTGCGCAAATCCGGCAGCTCGGTCGGGGCGGTGATCGAAGTCGTGGCGCGCGGTGTCCCGGCAGGCCTTGGCGCTCCGGTCTATGGCAAGCTCGACACGGATCTGGCCGCAGCCATGATGTCGATCAACGCCGTCAAGGGTGTCGAGATCGGCGAAGGCATGTCCGCGGCGATGCTCACCGGAGAGATGAACGCGGATGAGATCTTCATGAGCAATGACGGCAAGCCTGTCTACAGCTCGAACCATTCCGGCGGCATCCTGGGTGGTATCTCCACCGGGCAGGACGTTGTGGTGCGCTTTGCGGTGAAACCCACCTCCTCGATCCTGCAGCCACGCCAGACCATCACCAAATCCGGCAGGGCCACCGAGATCATCACCAAGGGCCGCCATGACCCCTGCGTGGGTATCCGCGCCGTCCCCGTGGGCGAAGCGATGATGGCCTGCGTGATCCTCGATCACATGCTGATGCATCGCGGACAGGTCGGAGAAAACCAGGGCCATATCGGGTGATGAGCCCGCTGCCGATCACCGTCATCTCGGGCTATCTCGGTGCCGGCAAGACCACTCTGATCAACCGGCTTTTGGGCGAAGACCATGGCTTGCGACTGATGGTGATCGTCAACGATTTCGGCGCGATCAACATAGATGCCGACCTGCTGGACAGCGCGTCCGGGGACACGATCACCCTGACCAACGGCTGCATCTGCTGCACGATGGGCAGCGATCTGCACATGGCGCTGGATCAGGCGCTGGACCGCACACCGCGCCCCGATCACCTGATCGTCGAAGCCAGCGGCGTCGCGGATCCCGCAGCCATTGCACAGGCAGCCATCGCCAAACCCGCGCTCAGCTACGGCGGCATCATCACCCTGGTGGATGGGGCGAACTTCCCCGCCCTGATGCAGGACGCAGGCACCGCGCCCCAGGTCAGCCGGCAAATCACCGCGGCGGACCTGGTGCTGATCACCAGGACAGACCGCATCCCCGACGCATTGCCCGCCCTCAAGCCGCGCAACCCGCGCCTTCTGGACGACAGCCCGATCGCCCCGCTCCTGCTGGGCATCACGCCCCTGCCCAAAGGCCATGCCGCAGCCGCCCACCCGGCCTATGCAAGCTGGCAACACGACAGCGATCAGCCCGTCAGCCGCGCCGCCCTGGCAGACAAGCTCGACAACCGCCCCGCAGGTCTCTATCGCCTCAAGGGGTTCATCCTGACCGATGACGGAGGCTACGAGGTCCATATCGTCGGCCAGTATGTCTCGGCGCGGCGCGCCCAGACAGACCGCACCCGCCTTGTCGCCCTGGGTCTGGCCGAGCGTATCACCCGGGATCAGATCGCCCACTGGTGGCAGGCCTAGACCGGGCCCGCCCCCTTCATCTTGCCCGAAATATCCCCGCCGGAGGCTCCCGCGCTCAGCGCTGCCGCCCGACCTGCCGACAGATCAGGATCACCGGCAACAAGCCGACAGCCACGATCACCAGCGAGGGCACCGCCGCCCCCTCAAGCCGCTCATCGCTGGCCAGCCGATAGGCCTGCACCGCAAGCGTATCAAAGTTGAACGGGCGCATGATCAGCGTCGCGGGCAGCTCCTTCATCACATCGACAAAGACGATCAGAAGCGCCGTCAGCAGGCTGGGCGTCAGGATCGGCAGATGTACCCGCCGCAAGGTCCCGATCGGCGTCTGCCCCAGCGACCGGGCCGCCGCGTCCATATTGGCATGCACCGTGCTTTGCCCGCCCTCATAGGCCCCCAGCGCCGCCGCCAGAAAGCGCACCATATAGGCTCCGACCAGCAACCAGATCGACCCGGTGATCAGCAACCCGGTCGAGTAATCAAAGCGCGCGCGCATCCAGGCATCCAGCGCATTGTCAAAAGCCGCAAAGGGCACAATCAGCCCCACCGCGATCACACCCCCGGGCACCGCATAGCCCAGCCGCGCCGCATAGCCCGCCGCCGCCGATCGCGGACCCGGGCGCAGCCGCTGGTAAAACCCGACCGCAATCGCGGCCGACACCGTCAGCAGCGCGGCCGACCCGGCCAATATCAGCGAATTCTGAATGAACCCGATATAGCGCCGGCTCAGCAGATCCTGCTCCGAACCAAGCCCCATCTCGAACAGGACAATCGCGGGCAACAGGCAGCCGAACACCACCGGCACCGCGCACAGCCCCGAAGCCAGGGCCGCGCGCCACCCGCGCAGCTCGATCCGGGGCATGCTCTGACGGCGTTTGCCAGCGTCATGATAGCGCGCATCGCCGCGCTGATAGCGCTCCAGAACCGCCAGCAACAAGGCGAAGGCCAGCAGGCACAGGGCCAGCTGCGCCGCCCCGGCCCGGTCCGCCAGGGAAAACCAGCTGGTATAGATCCCGGTCGCCAGCGTCTGCACCCCGAAATAGGCCACCGTGCCGAAATCCGCGATCGTCTCCATCACCGCCAGCAACACCCCACCCGCGATGGCCGGGCGCGCCATCGGCAGGCTCACCTTGAAAAACGCCTGCCAGGCCGTCTTGCCCAGGGCCCGCGCCGCCAGGAAGGCGGTCGCGCTCTGCTGCAGGAACGCCGCCCGCGCCAGAAGATACACATAAGGATACAGCACCAGCGTCAACATCATCGCCGCACCCCCCAGAGACCGGATCTCCGGGAACCAGTAATCGCGCGGCCCCCAGCCCATCAGATCGCGCAAGCTGGATTGCACAACGCCCGGGTGATCCAGAACATGGGTATAGGCATAGGCCAGCACATAGGCCGGAAAGGCCAGCGGCAGCACCAGCGCCACCTCCAGAACCCGCGCCCCGGGAAAGCGCGTCATGGTCACAAGCCAGGCCGCCCCGACCCCGACCGCAAAGGCCCCCGTTGCCACCAGGCCCACCAGGGCGAAGGTATTGAACGCATAGCGCCCCAGCACGGTATCCATCAGATGCGAGATCGTCTCGGTGCCACCGGACACCGAGGCCACGACCACCGCCAGCATCGGCAAGATGCAGATCGCCGCGACCAGATAGGCCAGAACCGCCAGCGCCCGCGCCCCGCCAGAGGTATGGCGGCGCGTGGCATGCGCGGCAAACTCGGGGACATCTGTCAACGGGGGCAATCCTTGTTATCGGTATGATCGTTCCGGCCCCTGCCTTATCCAAGCTTTTCACTCGGGTTTCCAGAGCTAACCGCCATCACACCGCCCCGGCCATGGGAGAGAGCCGGCACAGGCCAGATCCCGGCCCCGTGCTTCTTCTTGCCGAAAATACCGGCGGGGAGTTTGAGGGGCTGGCCCCTCGATCCTCCGCCCACATCAGCGCAGGCCGCGCTCAGTCGTAGCTGCGCTGATCCTCGATCACCAGCCCGTCCTTGGGCAGAGAGCCCGGCGCCACCACTTCCACAGCACCCTTGAGCTTGAGAACATCGACGACCGAGGTCGCATAGGCCACCGGATCGCCCGATTCTGCCTCGATATAGACGGTCATGATATCCATCTCGCCGTCGCGGCTGGCCACGACGCGCGCCTTGACGATCTCGTCATGGCGCGCAACCAGCGCGGCAACCTGTTCGGGGCGCACGAACATGCCCTTGATCTTGGTGGTCTGATCGGCGCGGCCCATCCAGCCCTTGATGCGCATATTGGTGCGCCCGCAGGGGCTTTGCCCGGCCATGACGGCGCTCAGATCGCCGGTGGCGAAACGGATCAGCGGGTAATCGGCATTCAGCGTGGTGACCACCACTTCGCCCACTTCGCCCGGTGCCACCGGATCGCCGGTGCCGGGGGTGACGATCTCGACGATCACATGCTCGTCCACGATCATCCCCTCCATGGCCGCGCTTTCATAGGCGATATTGCCCAGATCGGCCGTGGCATAGCTTTGCAGGCAGGTGATCCCGCGATCGACGTAATGCTGGCGCAGGGACGGAAACAGCGCCCCGCCCCCGACCGCGGCCTTGGTAAAGCCCAGGGCGACGCCCATCTCATCGGCCTTGTCCAGAATGACCTTCAGATAGTCCGGCGTGCCGGTATAGGCCGTGGCGCCCACATCGCGCGCCGCCGTCACCTGCAGTTCGGTCTGCCCGGTGCCCGCAGGCAGCACGGTCGCGCCCACCGCCCGCGCGCCGGATTCAAAGATCATGCCCGCCGGCGTGAGGTGATAGCCAAAGCAGTTCTGCACCACATCGCCCGCGCCGATCCCTACCGCATGCAGGAACCGGCCCATGCGCCACCAGTCATGCTCAATTCCGCCGGGCTCATAGATCGGACCGGGCGACTGAAAGATATGGGCAAACCCGCTGGCCGGTTTCACCGTGAAGCCGCCAAAGGGCGGATGGGCGCCCTGCGCGCGGCTCAATTCGGATTTTCGCAGTACCGGCAGCGCGGCCAGAGCCGCAGCATCGACAACCCCGCCGGCGTCGACATCCGCCAGCAACTCGCGATACCCGGCTACCGAGCGCGCCCGCGCGACCTGCGCGGGCAGGCGCTGCGCCAGATCGGCGGCACGCTCATCGGCCGAGCGGGTTTCCAAAGCGTCGAAATGCGCATCCATATCGGTCTCGTCGCCTCTCATCTCCAAATCCTCATCGCGAATCCCGTCAGCTCAGCCATCTCTTGCGGCGCCGATAGCTGCGGACATCGCGGAAGCTCTTGCGTCCCTCATCGGACATGCCGAGGTAAAATTCCTTCACGTCCTGGTTCTCGCGCAATTCCTTGGCGGGCCCGTCCATGACGACACGGCCGGATTCCAGGATGTATCCGTAATGCGCAAAGCGCAGCGCCACGTTGGTGTTCTGTTCGGCCAGAAGAAAGGTCACGCCCTCGGTCTCGTTGAGGTTCTTGACGATGCCGAAGATCTCTTCGACCAGCTGCGGCGCCAGTCCCATGGACGGCTCATCCAGCAAAATGGTCTCGGGGCGCGACATCAGCGCGCGGCCGATCGCCGTCATCTGCTGTTCGCCGCCCGAGGTATAGCCCGCCTGGCTCTTGCGCCGCTCCTTGAGGCGCGGGAAATAGGTATAGACCAGCTCCAGATCCCTCTGGATCTCGGCCTTGCCATCGCGGCGCGTATAGGCACCGGTCATCAGGTTTTCCTCGACCGTGAGGTGCTCGAAACAATGCCGCCCCTCCATGACCTGAATGACACCTTTCTTCACCAGCTCGGCAGGATCGGAATTATGCACCGGCTCGCCACGATACCGGATCGAGCCCTTGGTCACCTCGCCGCGTTCGGAATGCAGCAGGTTCGACACCGCCTTGAGCGTCGTCGTCTTGCCCGCGCCATTGCCCCCCAGAAGCGCGGTGATGCCGCCCTTGGGCACCTTGAGGCTCACGCCCTTCAGCACGAGGATGACGTGGTTGTAGATCACCTCGATATTGCTGACCTCCAGAAGGGTCTCAACCTGCGTGTCGGTGGTAGGTTTAACGTCCAGCATGGGCGATTTCACTCTCGTCTGGGTCAGAATTCGGATCAGGATCCGGCCGCCCCGACACGGGGGCGACCGGAGATGTCACAGCATCAGTTGCAGTTCGATGCGATGTTGTTTTCCGCGGCATAGGCCGCCGAATCTTCCTGGACCAACACGTCGATCACCTCGGCATCGGTCGGTTTGAAGTCCGACACCAGCGACCACGTCTTGGAGGACGCATTCCACTGGGCCACACCGACAAGACCGTCGCCGCCATGGTTTTCACAGGTCACGGTAAAGCTCGGGCCGAAATTCGGCATGCCCAGCTCGGCCATCCGCGCCTGGGTGATTTCCAGGCTCTCCATCGCGTCGCGCACGTCGCCCGAAGACACGTCCGCATTGCCGGTCGCGACCTGCGCATTGCGCACAGCCTCGGCTGCCAGCATCGCCGCATAGACGCCACGGTTGTAAAGAACCGTACCGATCTGATCGCCCGCACCGGCTGCTTTGCCCGTATCGACAACATATTTCTGGATGTCATCGAAGATCGGGAAATCGTTGCCAACCGCGTGGAAGGTGATCGCCTTGTAACCATCGGCCGCATCGCCGGCAGGCAGCACGTCATGCTGTGCACCCGACCACCAGACACCGATGAAATTCTCCATCGGGAAGCGGATGTTGGCGGCTTCCTGGATGGCAACCTGGTTCATCACGCCCCATCCCCACATGGTCACGAAATCCGGCTTGTCACGGCGGATCTGCAGCCACTGGGATTTCTGCTCCTGACCGGGGTGATCCACCGGCAACAGCATCAGCTCGAAACCATGCTTCTTGGACAGCTCTTCCAATGTCCGGATCGGCTCCTTGCCAAAGGCCGAGTTGTGATAGACCAGAGCAAGCTTCTTGCCCGAGATATCGTTGTTGTTGGTCTCAAGCAGATAGTTCACAACACCCGATGCCCCGTCCCAATAGTTGGCGGGATAGTTGAACACATGGCTGAACACATCGCCGTTCTTGGCCGAGGTGCGGCCATAGCCCATGGTGTGGATCGGAATATCGTCCACGGTAGCCTTGGGAATGATCTGATAGGTGATCCCGGTCGACAGCGGCTGATAGATCAACGCGCCCTCGCCCTTGGTGGATTCATAGCACTCCACCCCTTTTTCCGTGTTATATGCGGTTTCGCATTCGATCACGCGCGTCATCACGCCGCCGATGCCACCGTCACGCTCGTTCAGCAGCGTGAAGTAATCGGCATAGCCATCTGCAAACGGGATGCCTCCGGCCGCAAACGGTCCGGTGCGATACGAAAGCGACGGGAACACAAGGTCCGCCATCGCAGGGCCTGCGGCCATCAGCGCACTCAGCGCCATCGCGGTTAGTTTCAGTTTCATCGGGTCATTCCTCCCTTTGGTGTTAGTCCGACGTCGTTTACCCTTTCGGGCGTTTTACAGGGCGGGTTTCAACCCCGCCGCGTTCTTATCAATGCGGGAAGGGCCACAGCCGAAGCTTCTCCTTGGCCACCCGCCACAATTGCGCCAGGCCATGCGGTTCAAGCACCAGGAACAAGATGATCAGCAGGCCCACGATCACCAGCTGGAAATGCGCCATGATATCGGTGGGAAAGCCCAGCAGATCGACGCCCAGCAATTTCAGGAACACCGGCAGAACCACCAGCAGCGCCGCCCCTGCGAACGAGCCAAAGATCGACCCCAGCCCGCCGATGATGATCATGAACAGCACGATAAAGGATTTCTGAATACCGAAGGCCTCGCCCACCTCGACCGCGCCCAGGTAGACGGCAAAGAACAAGGCACCCGAAATCCCCACGAAGAAGGAACTGACCGCGAATGCCGTCAACTTGGCTTTCAGCGGGTTCACCCCGATGATCTCGGCGGCGATGTCCATATCGCGAATGGCCATCCAGCTGCGCCCCAATGTGCCCCGCGTCAGGTTGCGCGCGATCACCGCGCAGACAAAGGTGAACACCAGGCAGATCATGTACATCGCCCAGGGTTCGACACCGGGACCGGTCACCGCAACACCGAACACGGTCCGCTCGGGCGCGTTGATCTGACCAGAGGCGGAATAGTTGTAAAACCACGAGACCCGGTTGAACAGCCAGACCAGGAAGAACTGTGCCGCCAGCGTCGCCACCGCAAGGTAAAATCCCTTGATGCGCAAACTGGGCAGACCGAACAGCGTCCCGACAGCAGCGGTGATCCCGCCCGCAAGGATGATGTGAATGACGATATTCACATCCGGAAACCCGGTCATCAGCTTGTAACAGGCATAGGCCCCCACGGCCATGAACCCGCCCGTGCCCAGGGACACCTGGCCGCAATAGCCCGTCAGGATATTCAGGCCAATGGCGGCGATGGAATAGATCAGGAACGGCACCAGGATGGCGTTCACCCAGTAATCATTCACCAAAAACGGCACCGCGATGAAGGCAATCGCCAGAACCGCGTAGTACCGATACCGGTCAAAGGCGATCGGGAAAGTCTGGTTATCTGCCACATAGGAGGTTTTGAAATCTCCAGCCTCACGATAGAACATCAGGCTTTCTCCCCGTTGATATCATTGTCTTCATGGCCGGGCCGGGCCCGGTTTGCCGGTTTGGCATAGCCCGAGACCTCGGACGCGCGCACCAGCCGCAGATAGGCCCACAGGCCCACCGCCCCGCCCAGTGCGGCCAAAAGGGCGGCCGTCACCATCTGGCCGGTCTGATCCACCCCGGCGCTCAGCGCGAGATAACCAAAGGCCCAGAACCCGCCCCAGGCAATCACGTTGAGGATGGCAATCAGCTTGCTCATGCCGCGCTCCTGCGGCCGTCATGCGACACCACCCAAGGGGCTGTCTTGTGCATCTGCCTGTTCATCGTCACGGCTACACCCTCTCGATGATCTTCTCGCCGAACAGACCCTGCGGTCTGAAGACAAGAAAGATCAGCGCAAGCACATAGGCGAACCAGTTTTCCGTAGCCCCGCCGATCATCGGACCAATGGCGAACTCGAACAGCTTCTCACCCACCCCGATGATCAGACCGCCGACAATGGCGCCCGGGATCGAGGTAAAGCCGCCCAGCATCAGAACCGGCAGCGCCTTGAGCGCGATCAGCGAGAGCGAGAACTGAACCCCCAGCTTCGCCCCCCACATGATGCCCGCGACCAGCGCCACGAAGCCCGCGACCGACCAGACGAGAATCCAGATATAGTTGAGCGAGACGCCCACGCTCAGCGCCGCCTGGTGGTCGTCGGCCACCGCGCGCATCGCGCGACCCTGTTTGGTGTACTGGCTGAAGGCCACAAGGATGGCGACAAGGATGATCGCCACGATGGTCGCGGTGATATCCAGATTGTCGATGAAGAACCCATAGCCGAAGATATCGAAGGTCACCCGGTCGATCGTGTCGTTGATCCCCTGCGGCAGGCAGGTGCCGTCGGTCAGGCAGAAGTCCAGCTTCTTGATATCCGCGCCCCACATCAGGTCTGCGACACCTTCCAGCAGATAGGCCAGGCCAATGGTGGCCATGAACAGGATGATCGGCTCCTGACCCACCAGATGCCGGAAGATGAAATACTGCACCGCGCAGGCCAGGGCGATCATCACCACCACCGTCAACAAGATCGCGATGAGAGAATGCAACTCCCAGCCAAAGTAATGGATCTGCGTGCCGAAGATCGCATTGATCAGATGCGAGAACGGCACCTGCCCGTTCTGGATGCCCACGAAGGTCATCGCCGCAAACAGCGCCATCACCCCCTGGGCAAAGTTGAAGATGCCCGAGGCCTTGAAGATCAGCACGAAGCCCAGGGCAACCAGCGCATACATCACCCCGGCCATCAGACCGTTCAGAATGACTTCCATCGCAAAGATAAGCTGGTCAGGCATTGTTCGCTCCTGTGACTGGGCGCGTATGTACGATCTGTGTACGCGATGTGTACGGGCTGTGCATGGCGCAAACCGGGGTCGGATCAGTCATGTGCCACCCCCAGATAAGCGTCGATCACATCCTGGTTCTTGCGCACCTCCTCAGGTGTGCCATCCCCGATCTTCTTGCCGTAATCCATGACCACGACGCGGTCGGACAGGTCCATGACCACGCTCATGTCATGCTCGATCAGCGCGATCGTGGTGCCGAATTCATCGTTCACATCCAGGATAAAGCGGCTCATGTCCTCTTTTTCCTCGACGTTCATCCCCGCCATCGGCTCATCCAGAAGCAACAGGCTCGGCTCGCTCACCAACGCCCGCGCCAACTCAACACGCTTCTTCAGACCATAGGGCAGACGCGCAACCGGTGTCTTCCTAATGCTTTGAATTTCAAGGAAATCTATGATCCGCTCAGCCTTCTCGCGGTTCTCGACCTCTTCGCGTTCCGCCCGACCCTTCCAGATCGCCTGACGGAATATATTGTTGTCCATCTTGGTCAGACGCCCGGTCATGACATTGTCCAGGACCGTCATCCCCTCGAACAGGGCGATGTTCTGAAATGTCCGCGCGATCCCCTGCTGGGCCACCTGATAGGGCTTCATCGCAGGCCGTCTCTGCCCGCGATACCAGACCTCACCCTCCTGCGGATTGTAAAACCCCGAGATCACATTGAGCATTGAAGACTTGCCCGCCCCGTTCGGCCCGATGATCGCCCGGATCTCGCCCTCGCGGATATCAAACGAAATATCCTTGATCGCCACCACCCCGCCAAAGCGCAGCGTGATGTTCTTCATCTCCATCACCACGCCGCCAATCTGGCGCCCGTCGGCGGTGGTATAGCCTTCCGTCTGATCCAGCATCAGCTCCAGCCCTTCTTCTTGCTCAAAATACGGATGTCCAAACGGATGGACCCTCGTGCACGATCCATCATTCCGCAGCCATCTTCGTTCCAACCGCGCTGACCGCCGCATCCCGGATTTCCAGCGTCGCGCTGATATAGCCCTTGCGACCATCCTCATAGGTCACTTCGGTCCTGGTCGAGACCTGCCTGGATCCGTCATACAAAGCCGCGATCAGATCGGCGTATTTCTCTTCGATGATCCGGCGGCGCACCTTGCGGGTGCGTGTCAGCTCACCGTCATCGGCATCCAGTTCCTTGTGCAGCACCACAAAGCGATGCACCTGGCAGCCCGACAGCATCTCGTCCTGCGCAACCG
The DNA here is from genome assembly GCF_049276915.1 of Aestuariivita sp. NCBI lineage: Bacteria > Pseudomonadati > Pseudomonadota > Alphaproteobacteria > Rhodobacterales > Paracoccaceae > Aestuariivita > Aestuariivita sp. Next base: position 21,890 of record NZ_JBASXK010000009.1, read on the forward strand.
AACGGTTCACCTCTTCGACATTGTCCTGAATGGCGGCCATCACCTGCGGATGCCCGGCCAGTTCCTGATAGGAGGAATACGAGATGTTGTTGCGCTCGGCCCAGTTGCCGACTGCCGTCAGGTCGATGTTGATAAAGGCCACACATTCCGAGCGCCCATTGCCGAACAGAACGACTTCCAGAATGTTGGGGAAGAATTTCAGTTTGTTTTCAACGTACTTGGGCGCAAACAAACTGCCATCGGCCATCTGGCCCACGTCCTTGGCCCGGTCGATGATGCGCAGATGCCCGGTGTCGGGCTCGATGAAACCCGCGTCACCCGTGGCCACCCAGCCTTCGGCATCCTTGGTGTCGGCTGTGCTTTCCGCGTTCTTGTAATACTCCACGAAGACACCGGGCGAGCGATAATAGACCTCGCCATTCTCGGCGATCTTCAACTCGACGCCCGGGAAGGTCACGCCCACCGTGTCCGAGCGCACCTGCCCATCCGGCTGGGCGGTGATGAACACCGTGGCCTCGGTCTGACCATAGAGCTGCTTGAGGTTGATCCCCAGCGAGCGGTAGAAATCAAAGATCTCCGGGCCGATCGCTTCACCGGCCGTGTATCCGACGCGAACCTTGGAAAACCCAAGCGTGTTCTTCAGCGGACCATAGACAAAGATATTGCCCAGCCAGTATTTGAACCGATCCATCCCGCTGACGGGTTTGCCATCCAGAATCGCCGGACCAACCTTGCGCGCATGGGCCATGAAGACGTCAAACAGCCATTTCTTCATGCGGCTGGCGTCTTCCATGCGGATCATCACATTGGTCAGCTGGGTCTCGAACACCCGGGGCGGTGCGAAATAATAGGACGGTCCGATTTCGCGCAGGTCCGTCATCATTGTCTCGGCGCTTTCGGGGCAGTTCACGCAGAACCCCGTCCAATAGGCCTGGCCGACCGAAAAGATGAAATCGCCGACCCAGGCCATGGGCAGATAGGCAAGAATGTCATCTTCACGCTTCAGCCCGTCGAACTCGGACGAGGATTTGGCGGTCTCGATCACATTGCGATTGGACAGCACAACGCCCTTGGGCTTGCCCGTGGTGCCAGACGTATAGAGCATCACGCAGATGCTGTCGTAATCCAGCTTTTCGCGGCGCGCATTCAGCTCATTGATAAACTCGTCACGGGCGGCGCGGCCCTGCTCCTGCACGTGGCTGAACTGATGCAGATGACTGTGGTCGTATTTTCGCAAGCCGCGCGGATCGAGGTAAATCATATGCTCGAACTGATGCAGCTGGTCCTGGACCTCGATGACCTTGTCGACCTGCTCCTGATCGCTGACGATCACGAACCGCGCGCCGCAATGACCCAGAACATAGGCCATCTCTTCGGCCACCGCGTCCTGATACAAAGGAACCGGAACCGCGCCCACGGATTGCGCCGCCACCATCGACCAGTACAGATAGGGACGGTTGCGCCCGATGATCGCGATGAAATCGCCTTCCTGAACGCCCAGGTTCAACAGGCCCAGCGCCAGGGCTTCGATTTCTTTTTCGGTTTCGGCCCAGCTCCAGCCCTGCCAGATGCCGAACTCTTTTTCACGATACGCAGGTGCCTCCCCGAATTGGGTGGCATTGCGATGAAGAAGGGCCGGAATGGACAGATGTCCTCCGACGCCAGAGTGCGTATTCGCCAAAACTTGTCTCCTCCCACACCGGGGCCGAACGGCACCGGGTCTTGATCGCTTGAGCGATTCTGTTCCCTAGGGAACTTGCTGACACGGTGGTCGTCAACTTTTTCCTGATGTTTTCCCAATCCTTACGAATTGTTACTGCACGCAGCGCGATCTGAGGGAGGGGCGCATAGCCCCTTTGCCCCGCCCCGCGCCGATGCTAGCAATGAACGCGGGGAGGAGCACATCGTGCAATCGGTTCACGACACACGCGCGTTTACCACAGCCGGTCTGAACCTGATCGCTCAGGCCCTGTCGATCTATGACCGTGATTTGCGTCTGGTCGTGGGCAACCGCCCCTTCAAGGAGATGTTCGATCTGCCCGATGAGCTGGTGCAGACCGGTGCACGGTTCCAGGACACGATCCGCTATCTCGCGACCAATGGCGAATATGGCCAAGTGCATGACATCGAGGCCTTCGTTGCGATCCGCGTCGAACAGGCCCGCGCCTTCGAACCCCATTACATGGAGCGCACCCGCGCGAATGGCCGCACCATTTCGGTCGAGGGGTCTCCGCTTCCCCAGGGCGGCTGGGTGACGGTCTATACCGATATCACCCGCGCCAAACAATCCGAACAGCTGCTGCGGGCGCGCTCGGCGGAACTGAGCGACCAGCTTATCGCCCATGCCGAGGAACTGTCCGCCACCAACCGCCAATTGGCCGCCACGATCACCGCGCTGGAAGAGACCAAGCGCCAGCTGACCGAGGCCGAAGCGCGCACGCGCCTGACGACCGAGATGATGCCCGCCCATATCTCGCATGTGGACGAAGACGGGATCTATACGTTTTCCAACCGCCGCCTTGGCACCATCATGCCCGGTCGCCCCTCCGAGATCACCGGGCTGCATATCTCCGACGCGCTTGGCCCTACGGCCTACGAGCGTATCGCGCCGCATCTGGCCCGGGCCTACGAGGGCAGCCCCTCGGTGTTCGAGTTTACCGATGTCGAAAGCTCGCGCCGCATCCGCGCGGCCTTTACTCCGGGGGCCACGGGGGGCGTCTATATCCTGTCCATGGACATCACCCAGGAAACACAGGCCCGCGTGGCGCTGCAGCAAACCCGCAGGCGGGCGCTGGCGGCGCAGATGATCAACGGCGTGGCGCATGACTTTTCCAATCTGCTGACCATCATTCTGGGCATGCAAAGCAAGCTGGCGCGCATGGATCTGCCCGAGGAAGCGCAGGGCCTGATCTCGGCCACGACCTCGGCGGCGCGGCGGGGCGGCCGGTTGCTCAACCGGATCGGTGACATGACCGGCCACCGGACATATCGCCCGCGCGCGACGGATCTGCATGAGGTGCTGAGGGATCTCATGACGCTGGCCACACCGGCGCTGCCGCAGGCAATGGGGCTGAGCCTTCTGGATCACACGCCGGACACCACGTTGATGCTGGATCCGGGCATGTTGCAGGATGCGTTGCTGAACCTTGTGCTGAATGCGCGCGACGCCTGCGGCACCGCGGGCCAGATCACCATCAGCGCCCATGCCATTGACGACATCTGGATCGAGATATCGGTCAGCGACACCGGCCCCGGATTTTCCCCGGCGGCGATCAAGCAGGGCACAGACCCTTTCTTTACCACCAAGGGCGGAGAAGGCTCGGGGCTTGGTCTGCCCATGGTCTATGACATGGTCAAGCTGGCCGGAGGCGACCTGCGCCTGTCAAACACGCCCACGGGAGCCATCATCGCCCTGCGCCTGCCCTATCGCGTGGCTCCGCCGATCACCGGCGGGCTGACCCTGCTGGTGGAAGACAACGACGCCCTGCGCGCCGCCACCCGCGAGATTCTGGTTCAGCTGGATCATTCGGTGATCGAAGCCACCTCGGTTGACGAAGCCGTGGCCCTTGCCGCCGATCTGCCCGAGATCAGCCTGATCCTGTCGGACATTCGGCTGGAAGGCAGCGCCACCGGGCTTGACCTGATCGAGAGGATGCAGGACAGCCATATCCCGATGATCCTGATGACCTCCCTGCCCCCGCAAGATCCGTTGCATCGCGCCGCGGCGCTGCGCGTTCCGGTCCTGCAAAAGCCCGTGAGCGCTGCGGACCTGCTGGCCTTGTTGCGACCCGAGGCTGCGCAATGAGCATGCCTCTGGTCTCGATCCTTGATGACGAACCGGCCATTCGCCAGATGCTGACCGAAGCGCTGGAAGAGGCCGGGTTTCGCACCCAGAGCTTTGGCCGCGCGCGCGAGTTCGAGGCCTCGCTCAACCGCACGACGCCGGATGTCTGCCTTGTCGATCTGTCCCTGCCCGATACCGATGGTCTGGCGCTGGTGCACAGGCTTGCGCTTGAGCGGGGGGCTGCTGTGATCATCATCTCGGGACGCACGCAGGTGCAGGACAGGGTCACGGGGCTGGAACTTGGAGCGGATGATTACATCACCAAACCCTTTGATCCCGCCGAAGTCGTGGCGCGCATCCGCGCCCGGCTGCGCGGCGGATCGCGTATTGCCGCCCATGCCGGGGACACCGCGCGCTTCAATGGCTGGACCGCCCATTTCGACCGCTACACATTGGAAGACGAGGCCGGCAGCGAGACCCCGTTCTCGCATGCGGAAGGCGAGGTGCTGCGCCTGTTCCTGGAAAGCCCGAAACGGCTGATCAATCGCCAGCAGATGCAGGAAGCACTGGGCGGTGCCGCCGGAGAAAGCTTTGACCGGGCCATGGATGTGCGGATCTCACGGCTGCGCACCAAGCTGCGCGAAGACCCGAAAAACCCGCGTCTGATCAAGACGATCTATGGCGCGGGCTATATCTTTCTGGGGGATGTGGACTGGAGCTGAGGCTCTCGCGTCAACCGCGCGGCGGCGCGCGCCAGAACCTCGACACCTGCGACCAGATCCGCCTCGGCGGTGTCTTCGGCGAAATCGTGGCTGATCCCGCCGATCGAGGGCACGAACAACATCGCCACCGGCATCAGCCGCGCCACGTTTGATGCATCATGCAGCGCGCCCGATGGCATCAGGCGCCAGCGACCGGGGCTGACCGTTTGGGCAGCCTCTTCCAGCGCGCGGCGCAAGGTCAGGTCCATCGCCACCGGCTTGAGATGGCGCAGCCCCTCGATGCTGATGCCCAGTCCCGCACCCGCGGCGATCTCGGCCGCCGTATCGCGCACGATCTGCTCCATACGGGCCAGCCGATCCTCCTGCGCATCGCGCCATTGCACCGAGAACGACACCCGCCCCGGCACGATCGAGGCAGCGTTGGGTGAAAGCGTCACATGGCCGATGGTCCAGACCGTGTCGGGCGTGACCACGTTGCGAAACCGGTCGTTCAGGGCCGCGTTGAAGGCCGACAGCCCCTGAAACGCATCGCGCCGCACATGCATCGGAGTGGTGCCGGCATGGTTCTGCTGGCCGCTGAAGGTGATCTCGAGCTGCCGCGATCCGACGATATCCGTGACCACGCCGATCTGCTGGTCGCTGGCGTCCAGAACCGGCCCCTGTTCGATGTGAAGCTCGATATAGGCGGAAAATTCCCTTTGATTCCAACATTCCCCGCGGGGAACCACCGCCCGCGCGGTGCCCAGAGACATGCCATCCTTGGCCACGAACTGATCCGCCTGCGCCTGATCCACGGCCCCGCTGAACACCGAACTTCCGGTCAGAGCGCCAAAGCGCCCCTCCTCATCCTGAAAGCTGACCACGCTGACGCCCGGATTGCTGCGCGCCACCTCAAGGGCCGCGATCACCCCCAGCGCGCCATCCAGCCATCCGCCTTCAGGCTGGGTGTCCGTATGCGAGCCAAGCAGCAACCCGGCCCCGTCACGCAGGCCAAAGAGATTGCCCATCGCATCGAACTGCGGGCTGAGCCCGGCCTCGGCCATCCGATCCGCCAACCAGCGCCGCGCCGCCATGTCAGCCTCGCAATAGGCCGGACGCACGACCCCCTTGCCCACACCGGACGCCCCGAACTGGCGCAGCTGGTGCAGGTCACTGAGGAAGCGGTCAGGGTTGATCATGGGATAAAGCCGCGCGTTTGGAAGGTGAAGACCGCCCGTGTATAGCAGCCAAAAGGGAAGGACGGGAAGCGCAGGTTCGTTGTGGCTTTTACTGACGGCTGCTCGGTGGACGAAGTTGCCGTTGCAGACAGATCCGCTTCGCGCCTCACCTTCCGGCCCGCGCAAACCACCTCAACAAGATCGCAACCGTAACTGTCAGCACCGTCAGGGCAGCCCAAGTCATGCCAGACTGCTCCAAATGTACGACGCCATACTGCGCATCGAAGCAGCGACCTGCCTCATCAAAACAGTCACGCCACCTGTAGTATTGGCCATAATACAGGTAGCCGAAAAGAACGGAAAGTCCGAAGAGCAGCAATGAGACAAGGTTACGGATCATGCGAAGCATTTGGTTGTAGATAGCTGAGCCTTTCGAGGTCCCGTGGTCCGGCAGGGATATGATAGATGCAAAGAAAGACTATCAGCAATCGGTCAATACCTCCTGATCCACGCACAGCCGCCGTATCCAGCGCCTCTTGTCAGTGGGCTTACGTTTGCGTCTGCCCAACTGGTCTGCCCCCATCGAGTGGTCCAGGTCAATTGTTGGTGCATCGTTGGCCTCTGGTCTATCGGCACGATGCTTTCCGGCGCGGGTGGGCGGTACCCGAGTACGCCAGCGAAGTTCATGCCAGTCGCAGCGACGTGCACCAATAGCAGATTTGGGAGGAGATCACGTTCGTCTCATATGTTTACGCCCAACAAATAGTGCGTTGTCGCAAGGTGGCGTTGAGAAGACGATGTACTGTTTTTTCAGTTGGCTCATTGATACACGACTCCTGTGCGAGAAAGAATCCAACGGGTGATGAGATGCAACCAACAACTCGATACGCGAAGAGTGGAGACGTACATGTCGCCTACCAAGTCTTCGGTGATGGTCCC